>JBBUAC010000048.1:0-4860 GCA_038061035.1 Patescibacteria group bacterium | reverse complement strand
GATGAATGGGAAAATCGTGGAGCGAAAGAAGGTGCCGAATTTGCTATTTTAACGGATGAAATTACAAAAGCATGGGCGGGACTCACAACTAAAGAATACAAAAATCTTAAAGAATTAAAAAAAGATTGAAAATTAGTTTATAATTATTATGAAAAAAAATTTTGATAAATGGAATAAAAGGAAAAAAGAGATTAATGAACAAAAACCAAATTTCTACCACAAGAGAGAAATTCGTTGGTGTTCTCTTGGTCTAAATATTGGATTTGAACAAGATGGGACAAGTGAAAAATATCATAGACCAGTATTGATTATAAGAGGATTTAGCAGACATGTTTGTTTAATTGTACCGTTAACGACTTCTAAAAAGAAAAATCCATATCATATTGCTCTAGGAATTATTGAAGACCAAGAAGCTTTTGTTATTTTGTCTCAAATTAGATTGATTGATACAAAACGTTTACATGATAGACTTGCTATCTTAGACAAAGAAAAATTTGAAAAAATAAGAAAAGCCATCAAAGATTTAATTTGACGGCTTTTCTTGTTTTTTCTCTCTTGTGTTTCCACAAGAGGACGGGCCGAAGCCATTTGTATATAGAGTATAGCAAAAATAAAAACAATGTCAAATAAAAATGGGGAAAAAGAGGATAGAGAGAATCAATTTACAATTTTCAATTTAACAATTTACAATCAAGAACCAATGAATAATGAACAATGAAAATTAAAGAAAAACAAAAAGATATAGTAGAGAAAATAAGGAAATCTCGGGGTGCCGAGCTTTGTCCTTATTGCTTGTCTTTAGACTTTGTAAAGAGGGGAACAAGAAAAAATGTAAATCAGACAGTGCAGTTGTATCTTTGTCGAAATGAAGGTTGCGAAAAAACTTTTACAGCACAAGATATCAAGGGCAAACATTTTCCATTACATATAATCATAGAGTGTATGAGTTATTATAATCTCGGATTTTCATTGGAAGAGACATGCAGAATTATAAAAAAGAAGTTTGGCGTAGCACCAGAATCTGCAACACTTTCAGATTGGATTAATGAATATAAGCCACTTTGCCGATATGAGCGACTTCGTCCTTTTGCGATAAAAATGTTTAAACCAAAAGATACAGTGGAAGTAGTCACCATGGCGCATCGTCAGCTTTATCGTTTTAGATATCATAGACCAAAAACTATTTTGATGTTGGAAGAATTTAAAAATTATAAATTGAGCGCATTGAAAAGTTATTTAGACAACATTTCTAGCGAAACTCCGCATCAGTATTTTCAAGATGGAGAAAGAATGAGTGAGATTAGGTCAAAATTTGATAAAGCTGATATGATAGTGAAGTCAAAATCTAATTTTGCAAATCGTTTGACGGCTTTTGTTTTGCAATCTATACCAGAAAATAAACAAAGGCATGAAGAGTTACAAAGATTTATGATAGCAAATGATTCTTGTACTGTGGCGACAGAAGTGCCAGTATATATCAGGAGGGAAGATGTGGAGCATATGGAGAATGTTTTGAAGTTTAAAATCAGTGATGATGGTATGATAAAAATAAAAGGAGATAAAAATTTGCGGAAGATGCCGAAGTTGTTGACGGGGCATATAGATGTTGTGCAAATTAGAAATGGTCAAATTCATTTACTTGATTACAAGCCAAATGCAAATAAAGAGCGTCCGATAGAACAACTCACTTGGTATGCATTGGCAATGTCGAGGTTGACGGGATTGCGGATTTTTAATTTTACTTGTGGGTGGTTTGATGAGAAAGATTATTATCAATTTTATCCGCTTCACGTTGTAAAAAAACTTTCTGGAAAGAAAAAAAGGAGAGTATTTTATCGTGATGGCACAGTGGTCAATGTGCCGAGGGAAGATGTGTTGACTGTAGTTCAAAGATTATGAGGAATAATTATAAATTATAATGTTTCGCAAAAACTACGCCTGCAACGAGTTTCGTAATTCATAGTAAATTAAACAAAATGAAAAACACAACAAAAATAGTTTTATTTAAAAATAAACAAGTTCGTAAAACACTTCATAATAATGAATGGTATTTTTCTGTAATTGATATTGTTGAAGTTTTGACAGATAGTCTAAATGCCAATGATTATTGGTATAAAATGAAAATTAGAGTTAAAAATGAAGATGAAATTGAGTTATCGACATTTTGTCGAAGACTGAAATTAATGTCATCTGATGGAAAAAAATATGAAACTGATTGTGTAAATACAGAAGATGCGTTTCGTATTATTCAGTCAATTCCATCACCTAAAGCAGAACCATTCAAACGATGGCTTGCAAAGGTAGGTTATGAGCGTGTACAAGAAATTGAAAATCCAGAATTGGCAACCAAAAGGACAAGGATGTTGTATAAACTAAAAGGTTATAATAATGATTGGATTGAAAAAAGAATGCGAGGAATAGTCATAAGAGAAGAATTGACTGATGAATGGAAAAACAGAGGAGTAAAAGAAGACAGAGATTATGAAATTTTAACAGCCGAAATTTCTAAAGCGACTTTTGGCGTGACCCCAAGCGAATATAAAAAATTAAAAGGATTAAAACGTCAGAATTTAAGAGATCATATGGATGATTTTGAACTTATTTTTAATATGCTTGGAGAGCGAGCTACTACTGAAATTCACCGTACCGAAAATTCAAAAGGTGTTCTAAAATTAAAGGCAGATGCAAAAGCGGGAGGAGATATAGCTGGCGGTGCTCGTAAGAAATTAGAAAAACGACTTGGTCATTCAATAGTGAAAAAACAAAATTTTCTAATAAAGAGAAAAGGTAAAAAATTGATAAAGTAAAATTAAAAATTATGAATTATGAAAATAAAGACAAAATAAATAGGTTGACACCATATAGTCAAAAATATGCTAAAAAAAGTTTTGGTGCAAAACCCTTTACACCACGAAAACCAGTTCGTTCTTTTCGCGATTTAGAAATATATCAAAGGACATTGGAGTGTTCAGTGCTTATAGTGAAGGATTTGGTGCCGATATTGAATAAATTAAAATATAAATTTGAAGAAAATATGGTAAATTGCGCAATGTCTGTGCCATTATTTATAAGCGAAGCGCACAGTTTGAGATTTGCAAGTTTTGAAGGCGGAGTGATGCTTTTGGAAAAATCTATGGCTGGATGCAATAAAATGATTGTTTATTTAGAACAAATGAAAGGTGTGTATGGAGCAAAAATTGATGTGGATTTAGTAGATGATTTGATAGCTAGATATGCTGAAAGCAGAATAAAATCTTTTCATTTAGAAAAATCGTGGAAAAGGTTTAAATTAGGTGAAATAAGTGGTATAATAAAACCGAGGGTGGATGTGAGGTATTAATTTTCAATTTAACAATTTACAATTTATAAACAATATTAAATATGCTAACGCTTTTTAAAAAAAAGAATAAAGTGAGAAGTGAATGGCAAAAAGTCTCTCAATTAAAAGTTGGTCAACAAATCGCTGTGCCGAAAGATGATGTTTTAGATATGCACAATAGAGGTTTGATAAATAGGCGAGAGAATAAAGAAGAGGACGATATTTTGTGGGATGAAATAGAAAGCATAAAACATATAGGCACTGAGCAAGTTTGGGATATTGAAGTAGAGGGGACACACAATTTTATTGGTAATAATATTTTTGCTCATAATACATATTTAGGAGGCAATCTCGGCATCGGCACCACTTCTCCCGGAAGTGCACTTGATATCGGTTCTTCAGATATGGGAGATGGTGTGGCAGGACCCATAATTATTTTAGGTAGAAATATGAATGCTACGAATCCTGGAGCTGGCTCTATAAATTTTTTAGGTAAAGATGGCACAGCTGGATATGTTTGGCAAGATGCGGCTGGCCAAATGAGAATTCATACTTCTGCTCCTACTACTGTGAATGACACAGCAGGCACTGTTATAGGAAGTCAAACTTCTATAAGAGATTCAAAACAAGATATAGGAGATTATAATGATTATAGTGAAGCTCTCAATATGGTATTGAATGCGTCACTTCATACTTTTCGTTATAAAAATGAAGTTAAAGGTTATGGAGAAAATTCTCCTTTAGCTAAGATCCGTATTGGATATATTGCGGATGAAGTAAATCCGATATTTATGGTAGGTAATAGCATAGACCAAGTTTCAGTAAACGGATTGCTTATGGCTTCGGTTAAAGAATTAAATTTAAAAATAAAAAAATTAGAAGCAAATAATCTTAGTCCAGATACAGAAAGTGTTGCAAAAATATTTGGAGAATATGCAAGTTTATTTTTTGGTAATGTAGTAAAAAAAGTAGAAGGTGGAGTGGTATATATGAGAGGGCTCGTGGTGGATACTTTGAAAATAGGTAGTCCAGAAAAAAGAACTGGGGTAACATTATACGATGAAGTTACAGGAGAACCATATTGTATCAGTGTTGCAAGTGGAATACAAAAAACAACACTTGGAGAATGTATTGTAGTAGAGATTGTCTTAGAAACTTCGTCAAGTATTTCTGAAACAAAATCTTCTTCAATTAGTGAAGAGGATGGGGGTGGAGAGCAGATTATTATTGATACTATACCTCCAGTTATTACTTTGAATGGTTCAAGTGAGATGACATTGATAGTCGGAGACGCTTATGTGGAACAAGGAGCAAGTGCGGTGGACAATAAAGACGGAGAGACTATGATTGTCACAAGTGGATTGGTGGATATAAATATTATAGGAATTTATACAGTTACTTATGATGCATCTGATAGTACGGGGAATAAAGCTGTATCTGTCAAAAGAACGGTAACAGTAAGTAGTGGGACAACTTTAGCGTCAGCATCCGAAACAACATCTGAAACAACATCTGAAACAACATCCGAAACAACATCTGAA
>JBBUAC010000047.1:1386-3418 GCA_038061035.1 Patescibacteria group bacterium | reverse complement strand
TTTTCTACTTCTTTTGCGTTTTTTGTCTCCATCAATTTTATTCGCAATTCTTTGGCACCTTCGAAACCATTTACATATGCTTTATAATGTTTTTTCATAATTGCAAAATTCTTTTTCCCACCTAATTTTTTTTCAAAAAGTTTTGTATGCTCTACTAATAATTTAAGTTTTTTATAAAACGAAAGAACTAAAATTTCTGAATGGTCTGGCCGAGCGTATTCGTGAGGAAAACCGAGGACCTGAAGAAATTTTGAGTTCTTTCGTTTTACTTTTCCTGACTGTGGCACACGAACATGCCCTTCGACTTCGCTCAGGACATTTTTATTAGTAAATAAAAATGGATTTCCAAAAATAGCCCTACCCAACATCACACCATCACAACCTGTCTCTTCACACTTCTTCCTGCCATCATCAGTGTCTGCGACATCTCCATTACCAATGATTAAAGTTTCGACTTTCATTTCATCTCTAATTTCAACAATGCGTTTCATTAATTCCCAGTGTGCAGGAACTAAAGACATTTCTTTACGAGTACGCAAATGCACAGTCAAAGCTGCTATATTTTCTTTTAGTAATATTGGAATCCATGTCTCTATTTCATTCTTGTTATAACCAATACGAGTTTTTACAGATATTGGACTTCCCACTGCCGATATTAGCGAGTTTGCAGTGTTTCCTTTTTTCCTTTTTTCTTTATTCCATCCTTCTTTAGCAGCCCTAATTACCTGTATTGCATGCAATGGATCTTTCATCATTGCTGCTCCGGCTTTTTGTTTTTCTATAGACTTGTCAGGACAACCCATATTTATATCTATTCCATCAAAACCAAGCTTCTGACAGAGTGCAGCGGCTTTCTTTATATTTTCTATATTAGAGCCAAAAATTTGAGCTACTATAGGATGTTCTTTTTTAGAATATTTTAAATCTATCAAAAGTTTTTTTCGTGCAAGAGGATGAATAAGTCCGTCGGCTGAGACAAATTCTGTCCACAAAACATCTGGTTTTCCGTATTTTGTAATTATTTGTCTAAAGACACAATCAGTGACATCTGTCATAGGAGCAAGACAAAAAAATATTTTAGGTAATTTTTTCCAAAAATTTTTCATTTACTTTACTCAAATTTGTAATATATTTTATTGTTAAATCTCAAATCAATATACAAAAGTGAGGAATATTTTTTTTCAAAATCAGACTTAAGTGGTTCAGTAGTAATAGCTGCTTGCAAATTTTCAGCAACTTTCAATAAATCAGCATCACTTTTAAAAATAATTTTAGGTGAATTTATTAAAGTTTTTGAAGAAGAAAGATAAAGCTCTATATCTCCATCTTCTTTAGCAAAGAGTGATGCTGGTTTTATACCAAAAGAAGAAACATCGTCTCTAAAAGTAATAATTTTATAAAAAAGGTCTGGCAAGAAATACGATCCTATAAAATTTGTATTATCTTTATTTTTATTATTATTTAATTTACCAAAAAATTTAAAATATACTTCTCCTGAAAAATAAGGTGCTCTATCAAATAGATATCCACTTTCATCTACAAAATAGCATTGATTTTCAAGTTCTTTATTATCTAAAAGCACAGCACTGTATAATGCTTTATCTTCACCGCACCATGTATAGATAGCTTTACGTTCTGACAGTGTTACTTCCAATGTTTTTTCATCTTTAATATTAAAAGAAATGTTGTCTAATCTTTTAAATGTATTATTCAATCTATTTTTTATATCATTTTTAGGATAAATTAATACATTTGATCTTGGAAAAATCAAAAAATAATAATCTGACAGTTCTTCTTCTATTTCTTTTTTAATTAAAGTAGAGTCTATTACTTTATTGCCGACTATTTCAATCTGGTCTATATTTATTTCTTTCCATCTTGAAAATAATCCCGCCAAGGCTAAAAATATCAAAAGTAAAAAAAAGAAAATTATTATTTTACTAAAAAAAACTCTACGTCTTTTTCTTTTTAATTCTGACAGATGTGGAGAATTTAAATTCTTTTTTTGCATAAATTAGGCTTTAGGCTTTAG
>JBBUAC010000047.1:0-1286 GCA_038061035.1 Patescibacteria group bacterium | reverse complement strand
CCTAGTGCCTAGTGCCTAGAGTCCTATTTTATTATAAATTCCCTACCACCCATATATGGACGCAATGCTTCTGGAATTAAAATACTGCCATCTTCCTGTTGATAATTTTCAACTAAAGACACCAGAATTCTTGGTGTTGGTATCGCTGTTGAATTGAGTGAATGAGCATAACGGATTTTACCATCTTCGTCTTTATATCTTATCCCAAATCTTCTTGTTTGAAAATCATGGAAATACGAAGCAGAACTTATCTCTCTATATTTTTCTTCTTTCGGTACCCAGAGTTCAATATCATATTTTTTAACTTGTCCAAGGCCCAAGTCTCCCCCACAATTTATAACAGTATGATATGGAATTTTTAATGATTCAATAAATTCTTCTGTATTTTTATTTATCTCTTCATGAAATTTTACAGAGGATTCATGATTCGCTTCACTTATGATGACTTGTTCTAATTTATAAAATTCATGAACACGTATGAGACCTTTCACATCTTTTCCATGACTTCCAGCTTCACGTCTAAAACAAGGAGAGAATCCTATGTATTTTATCGGTAAAGATTTTTTATCTAAAATTTCCCCCTGATGCATACCAGTCAAAGGTATCTCTGCTGTTCCTGCCAATGCATCTTCATCTTGAGTCATATAATAATCCTCCACATCACCAGGCAAATGCCCTGTACCATATAAATTTTGTTTTCTTACAATAACAGGAGGAATAACAGGAAGAAAACCACGAGCAGAAAAAAATTCTAATGCATAATTCCAAATAGCAAAAGTCAAAGTCACACCTGCTCCTGTCAAAAAATATCCACGAAATCCATGTATTTTTGTACCCCTATCAAAATCCACCATATTTAAAGAAGTCATTATTTCAATATGATCCTTTAGGGGAAAAGTAAAATTTGGTTTTTCTCCCCAAACTTTTATCTCTTGATTTTCTTCATCGGTCGCACCTTCAGGCACAGACATATCTGGAACATTTGGAACTTGCAACATAAATCTCTGCCAAGTTTCTATTATTTCTTTTAATTTCTCTTCTTTAGTTTTGATTTCTTCTTTTACAATACGCATCTCTTCAATGAGTTGCATTTTTTCATTACTTTCTTGATTACGGCCTATATTGCCCGATACTCTATTTATTTCACTACGCAAATCTTCTATTTCTTTAAGTAAAGCCAATCGTTCATCATCTAAAACTATAAGTTCACTAATATCAATATTAATGTGCTTTTTCTTTGCACCTTCTTGCACCACATCTTTATTTTCACGAATAAATTTTATGTC
>JBBUAC010000046.1:0-9128 GCA_038061035.1 Patescibacteria group bacterium | reverse complement strand
GTCTAGTTTATCAGCAACGATGATCATTAATTCTGTAGAAAGATTTAAATCTTTTTTTATATTCATAAATAAATGTTCATAAGGGTAGGGTGATATCCAAATACTATTTTTTAGACAAATAAAATTTGCTTTTTTTAATAAATATCGTAATGATTCTCTTTCATTTTTTCTGTCTTCTGGTAAATCTAAAATAATAATTCTCCAAAAACCATCCCAGCAATTATTTACTAATGTTGTTTTATTTTCTAATTTTAAACAATTTATTTTTCTTTTTCCTTCGGGTGTGAGGCGAGCATATTCATTTTGGGGTGAAGAAATTTGCTCTACTAATCCTGAATCAAAAAGCCCCTTTAAAGAACGATTGATTGCATATTTTTCACTTGGGAGCCCCACTCCCAAGTGATGTAATTCTGGTATAGAAATTGCTGGTTTTCTATCTAATACTTTTAATATTTTTTTAGAATAGTCTTTTTTACTTGACATACATATATATTATCATATATACTCAAATTATACAAGTTTTTCGTGGTCGCGAAATATATGTAAATTATAAGTTTAATAAAATAAAGTAAAATATGTCAAAAATAATAGGTATTGATTTGGGTACAACAAATTCAGCTGTTGCTTTTATAGAAGGAGGACAGCCGAAAATTATAGAAAATGTGGAAGGAAATCGCACTACGCCTTCTGTAGTAGCTAAAGCAAAAAATGGTGATCGTGTTGTAGGTCTTCTTGCAAAACGACAAGCAGTCACAAATCCTGAAAATACGATTGCTGAAATAAAACGCTATATGGGGCACAGATTTGATGATCCTGAAGTCCAAAAAGATAAAGGGTCAGCTTCATTTAAAATGGATAAAGGAGAAGATGGTGGTGTAAAGGTTAAGATGATGGAAAAATTTTACAGACCAGAGGAAATCTCCGCTATGATTATTCAAAAAATTAAAGCAGATGTTGAAGCAAAAACAGGTGAAAAAGTTACAGAAGCAGTTATCACAGTTCCCGCATATTTTAATGATGCTCAAAGAAAAGCCACAAAAGATGCAGGACAAATTGCGGGACTTGATGTTAAAAGAATTATTAATGAACCGACTGCCGCGGCACTCGCTTATGGATTTAATAAAAAGAAAAATGAAAAAATTGTCGTATATGATTTTGGTGGAGGAACATTTGATGTTTCAGTATTAGAGATAGGAGATGATGTGATAGAAGTAAAATCCACTGATGGCGACTCTCATATGGGAGGAGGGGACATTGATAGAAAAATAATAACTTGGATTGCGGAAGAATATAAAAAAGATTCAGGAATTGATGTCACAAAAGATGCCCTTGCACTTCAGAGATTAAAAGAAGCTGCAGAAAAAGCAAAGCACGAACTTTCCACAACAATAGAAACTGAAATAAATATTCCATTTATAACATCTGATTCTTCTGGTCCAAAACACTTATTATTAAAAATGTCTCGTGCAACATTAGAATCATTAGCAAAAGAATATGTTGACCGTTCTATTGAAATTACAAAAAGAGCACTTGAGGCATCACCTTTTAAAATGAATGAAATAAATGAAATTATAATGGTTGGTGGACAAACTAGAATGCCAGCTATAGTAGAAGCAGTAAAAAATTTATTTGGTAAAGCTCCTAATATGTCTATTAATCCTGATGAAGTAGTAGCTCTTGGTGCGGCTGTGCAAGCTGGAGTATTGCAAGGTGATGTTCGAGATGTATTACTTTTGGATGTGATACCACTTTCTTTAGGTATTGAGACATTGGGAGGAATAGCTACAAAGTTAATTGATAGAAATACTACTATTCCCGCAAATAAATCTCAAACATTTTCAACTGCAGCAGATAATCAGACTTCGGTAGAGATTCATATTGTACAAGGAGAACGTGGAATGGCAACAGACAATAAATCACTCGGTAGATTTATTTTAGATGGAATTCCACCTGCACCTCGTGGTATGCCTCAAGTAGAAGTTTCTTTTGATGTTGATGTAAATGGAATTTTAAATGTTACTGCAAAAGATAAAGCATCAGGGAAAGCACAATCAATAAAAATAGAAGCAAGTTCTGGTCTTAAAGATGAAGACATAAAAAAGATGCAAGCTGATGCAGAGATTCATGCAGAAGAAGATAAAAAGAAAAGAGAAAATGCTGATGTAAAAAATACTGCTGAGATGATTATTTATACTGCAGAAAAAGCTCTTAAAGATAATGATGATAAAATTCCTGTAGAAATAAAAGATAGTGTAAATGAAAAAATAACAGCATTAAGGGGTGTTAAAGACGGGACTGATGTGGAAGCTATTAAAAAAGCGACAGAAGAATTGTCAGGTGAAATGTCTAAAATAGGTGAAGCTATAGCAAAAGCCACACCACAACCTAAAGATGGCGAGCAAACGGAAAATACTACTCCTGAAGAGCAACCCGCAGAAGTCCACGATGCTGAATTTAAGGAAAAAAAAGAAGAAAATGATGGTGATGCATCAAAAGTATAATAATTTTTATTAAAAACTTACATCTAAAAACTTGTCAACCTGTCAGGTAGACAAGTTTTTAGATTTTAAAATATAGATAAAAAATCATGAATTACAAAAATCTTTCTATACACAACTTTTTGAACCATCATATAAAAAGCAGCTCTTTATAAAAAATAATAATAAATAATATTTAGCAATAAGAAACGATCGTACACTAATGCTAAATTTGGTTTTGAGTGAATGGAATGATACAATTTAGGTATGAATTCGGAAACAAAAAACTGCCAGAATTGTAAAAAAAACTTCATCATTGAGCCGGAAGATTTTAATTTTTATGAAAAGATAAAAGTTCCACCCCCGACTTTTTGTCCGGAGTGTAGATTAATTCGTCGTCTTGCCAACAGAGAAGAAAGATCTTTTTTTAAAGATAAATGTGATTTTTGCGATAAAGATGTTGTGAGTATTTTTTCTCCAGAATCAAATTTAAAAGTTTATTGTTCACCTTATTGGTGGTCTGATAATTGGGACGGTCTTCAGTATGGGAAAGATTATGATTTTTCAAAACCATTTTTTCAACAATTTCGTGAATTACAACAAGTAGTACCAAATAATGTATGTGTAATGGTGTAGAATCAGAAAATAAAAAATATCAAAATACTGTTGGGCATTTTCATGGAGATAAACCATGCTCTAATGAATTTGAAACAGCTATTAGTGACGAAAGAAAAGAAATAGTGTATTGTAAAGAATGTTATCAAGCTGAATTTATATAAAAAATGAAAAAATTTAAATTAAAATTAGAATCTTTAAAATATATTCTTCCAATTATTTATAAGACTATTAAATTTAAAATTAAAATTTGGTGGCATAAGAATTTTTAAATTTTATTTGAGGGCTTTTTGTTTTCTTTATTTTTTGATACTATTAAGTTATGGACACTCCAATTTTACCTTTAAATAAAGAAATAACATATTTAGGAAATTCTACATATAGAGATAAAAATGTTCTTTTTGGCATAAAACGGAAAGACCGCCGTCAGCATGTTTATATTCTTGGAAAATCTGGTACTGGTAAATCTGTTTTGATGTTTAATATGATTGTTCAAAATATTCAAAATGGAGATGGGGTGTGTATGGTTGACCCGCATGGAGAAAATGTAGAAGCTATATTGTCTGCGATACCTCCTGACAGAATGAAAGACGTTGTTTATTTTAATCCCGCTGACACAGAACATCATATTGGTTTTAATGTTTTAGAATTAGTTGATCCAAAATATAAACATTTAGTTGCATCAGGACTTATGGGAATATTCACCAAGATTTGGGCGAATGCATGGAGTGCTCGTATGGAATATATTTTAAATAATGCAATTTTAGCTCTTCTCGATACTCCGGGCACGACACTTTTAGGAATTCCTAGAATGTTAGTGGACAAAGATTATCGTCAAAAAATAATTGGAAATTTAAAAGATCCTGTGATAAAGGCCTTTTGGATTCATGAATACGAAGCTTGGCAGGATAAATTTAGAAATGAAGCTATTGCTCCTATCCAAAATAAAGTCGGACAATTTCTCTCAACTTCTATAATACGAAATATTGTAGGACAATCTAAAAGTACGATAAATATTTTTGACATAATGAATGAAGGAAAAATATTTTTGATAAATGTATCAAAGGGGCGCATCGGAGAAGACAATTCTTCATTATTGGGCGGTATGATTATTACAAAAATTCAGCTCGCTGCTATGGAGCGTGTACGTATTCCTGAAGATGAAAGAAAAGATTTTTATTTATATGTTGACGAATTTCAAAATTTCGTCACAGATGCTTTTGCTTCTATTTTATCTGAAGCAAGAAAGTATAGATTGAATTTGACTGTGGCACATCAATACACAGCTCAGCTTGTGACAAAAGAAAGTTCAAATGTGCGAGATTCAATATTTGGAAACGTTGGGACTATGATAGTTTTTAGAGTGGGAGCTGATGATGCTGATTTTTTAGAAAAAGAATTTATGCCAGAATTCACATCTGAAGATATAGTAAATTTGCCGAACTATAAAATATATTTAAAACTAATGATAGGTGGTGTTACATCGAGACCATTTTCTGCTCGCACCTTGCCACCTTTGGTAAAATCTGGAAATTTAGAAATTGAAGAAGAGGTGATTCGCTCATCTCGTGAGCTTTATTGCAGATCAAGAGAAGATGTTGAAAAAGAAATAAATGATTGGAGTGGTATGTCTCTGGGGGACGATAATTCTCAAGGAGGAGTAGAAAAATTTGAAGCACAATGTTCTATTTGTAAAAATCAAACAAAAGTACCATTTAAACCAGAGCCAGGTAGGCCTGTTTATTGTAAAGATTGTATTACTAAAATAAAGGCAGGAGAAATAAAGCCTGTTAAAGTTTCTTTAAAACAAACAAAAGATGAACAGGTAGAATTTTTTAAACCATTAGCTGTTTTGGGTATTGAATTTCCATCAAATCAAATTGATGAAAAAATAGAAAATAAAAATTATAATAAAATAAATCAAAATCGTTATTCTATAAATAAAAAACCTAGTATTTTTTCAAATATAAAAAAAGTTTTTAATAAAACAGAAAACATAAAACCAAAAAGAATAATGGGTGAGAATTTAGCATTAAGAGAAGTTTTAAATAAGAGTTTAGAACAAAATAAAATTAAAGAAGAAGAAGAAAAAAAAGCAAAAGAACTAGAAAAAAATATTCCGAAACCTATTTCTCTTGCTGAACTTAAAATTAAAGACAAAGAATCTTTACCCCCCAAAGATAGAGGAGCGAGCACTGAAACAATGGATAAATTGAAAAACGTTATTGAATCTGTATCGTCTTCAACGGCTCAAATACCAGTAAATGAGCCGTTAAAGCATCCTCTCAGTGCAGGACACTTAAATAATTCTGGTGTCCAGAACCTGCAAGAACACTCGAAAGATACAGAGAATGCTGTTCCAAAACCACCAATATCAAATATTAAAGAAGTTCCAGAAGAAGTTTTAAAAAAAATTCTAGAAGAGTAAATGTATTGCGAAAAATGTTATCAGCAGGAAGTTTATTAAGTATTCTACAATTCGTTAGAATTATAGAATAGATTTAAATTCCTTGAACAGCACGATATGTGGCGATTTATAATACACTCTTAATATTAAAATTCAAATTTTGTTAAAAGTTTATTTATTAGGTATAATGTCAAAATATGGCAAGGGCTAATAGAGTACAAATAATTAAATACGGACCACCACCACCAGAGCTACCTGTTTTTGGACGCGTTGATCCAAGAGAGGTTTCTTTTATTGGACGGACTAATTATGTGGCTTCTTTAGAAGAAAAAAAATTTATTTTTGGTATTAAGCGAATTGATCGCAGGAGACATTTATATATTATAGGAAAATCCGGAGTAGGAAAAACAAAACTTTTAGAATTAATGTTAAGGCAAGACATTACCTATGGACATGGGCTTTGTCTTATAGACCCACACGGAGATGTCATAGAAGCAATGTTAGATTATATTCCCAAAGAACGCATTGAAGATGTGTGTATTATTGATCCGACAGATTTGGATTTCCCAGCGTCATTTAATCCTCTTGCAAATGTTGACCCTCTGTTTAAATTTCAACTTACTCAAGGATTAATAGAAGTATTTCAAAAACAATTTGGAGCTAATTGGACACCACGGCTTGAGCACGTTTTTCGTTTTACATGTCTTGCGTTGCTTGATTATCCTTACGCGACTATGCGAGGGATGATATCAATGCTTACAGATAGAAATTATAGACAAAAAGTAGTGGAGTATATTAAAGATGATATGGTCAAAAGATTCTTCGCTATTGAATTTGCGGATTGGTCTGAGAAATTTGATACGGATGCCATTATTCCTCTTGTAAACAAACTCGGACAATTTTTATCTGACCCACTTCTTCGTAATATTTTTGGTCAAAAAGAAAATAAAATAGACATAAGTAAATTGATGAATGAGAAAAAAATTATTCTTATAAATCTTTCCAAAGGCCGACTAGGAGAGGAGAACTCTTCATTTCTTGGTTCAATATTTTTAACAAAAATCAAACAAGCTGGAATGGAGCGTGCTGCTATACCTGAGAAAGATCGTGTAGATTTTTATCTTTATGTGGATGAGTTTCAAAATGTCGTGACTCAGACATTTGAAAATATCTTATCAGAAGCTCGCAAATATGGACTCAATCTTACAATGGCCCATCAATATGTCGGACAAATTATTCCTAAAGTTCATCAAGCTGTGCTCGGTAATTGCGGTAGTATCATAACATTTCGTGTTGGTGGTGAAGATGCAGTAAAATTAAAACCAGAGTTCGCACCTCTTTTTGATGTGAAAGATATGATCAATTTAGCGGTTGCAGAATTTTATATAAAAATGACGATAGACGGAGAATCTTATGATCCATTTTCTGCTGAAACTCTTCGTGTATTAAAACCAACTCATCCATCAAATAGAGAAGAAATTATAGAGTATTCTCGTAGAAAATATTCTATATCAAAAGACGCTGCAGCTGAGTTGATTGCTAAAGAAGAAGCCACTATCATAAGAAGCGCAGAAGAGAAAGCAATAATTGAAGGAAGGGCTAAAAGAAAATTAAAAGAAAAAGGAGAAATTAATGAAGGAGATGATGAAGAAAATTTAGACGAAGAAGAATTAAAAATAAACAATAAAGATAAAAAAGAAGGAGAGCCGATGATATAAGTTAGGTTCTAGCTTCTAGGAAAAATTTGTTGAAAAATTTTGGAAAATTTGGTAATATAAAATTATGTCAAAAGATTATTATAATACATTAGGTATAAATAAAGGTGCCTCAAAAGAGGATATAAAAAAGGCCTTTTATAAGATGGCGCATAAATATCATCCTGACAAAAAAGAAGGAGATGAAAAGAAATTTAAAGAAGTAAATGAAGCTTATCAAATTCTTTCTGATGAAGGGAAACGTCAGAGATATGACCAATTTGGATCTCAATATGAAAATATGGGTGGTGCTTCCGCCGGAGGCTATGGCGATCCAAGGGGCGGATTCGAAGGGTTTGATTTTGGAGGTTTTCAAGGAGGTTTTCAAAATAGTGGAGCAGATTTTGATTTTGGTAACTTAAATGATATTTTCAGTGATTTTTTTGGAGGTGGAATGGGAAGAAGTAGAACACAAGCACGTCGTGGACGAGATATTTCTACAGAAATTCAGATTTCTTTTTCCAATGCTATTTTTGGTATTACTAGAAAAATTTTAATAACAAAAACTTCAAGTTGTTTTATTTGTAAAAGCTCTGGTGCAAAATCTAATTCTAAGATGGAAACTTGTAAAAATTGCAATGGTCAAGGAAAGATACATGAAGCAAAAAGAACAATATTAGGAACTATATCAAGTACTAAACTTTGTGAAAATTGTTTAGGTAGTGGTGAAGTACCAAAAGAACTTTGTGAAAAATGTCACGGAAAAGGAGTTTTGCGTCAAGAAGAAGAAGTTTCAGTTGCTGTTCCTTCTGGCATTAGAGATGGAGAAATGATTCGTATGCAAGGTATGGGAGAAGCTATAATAAGAGGAACTGCGGGAGATCTGTATATAAAAATAAATGTTGCACCACATCCAATATTCAAGCGTGATGGTAGTGATCTCGTGATGGATTTGAATTTAAAATTGTCTGACGCACTTTTGGGTTTGAAATATCCAATAAAAACACTAGATGGAGAAATTGTAGTAACGATACCTGAAGGTGTGGGAATAAATGAAATTCTTAGAGTCAAAGGCAAGGGTGTTCCTGTTACAAAAAGTAAAAGAGGTGATCTTTTGATAAAATTACACATAAAACTTCCAGAAAAATTATCTCGCAAATCTCGCGAGCTTATGGAAGAACTTAAAAAAGAGGGGATATAAAAAGTAGAGTTTTTTAACGATATATATTTTTTCCACTAACTCCGTCAGCTGACGTAATTAGTAGAAATTATATTTATTTGATGTATAATAGAAGCTATGAGAGGAGAGTTAATGTATAAAATATTAAATACTATTGAAGATGGTGTCACGGATTTGATAAATTCCCAAGTTACTATTATTTCTGCTGGTTATGGTGCTTCTTTAAATAGAATTGAATATGAAAATAATTTAAAAAAAAGAAAATCTATTTTAAACAGATTAAACCGAACTAAATCTCAAGAGAGCAAGCTTAGACTTCAGAAGTATCTTTATAAACTGAAGAAGGATGGTCTGTTGGTTCAAGATGGAGCTAAATTTTTTTTAACAAAAGATGGAAAAAAACGTTTAACAATTATGAAAACAAAAATGCTCATGGATATCCCAAAGATGGTCAGTCCAAACTTGATTATTTTCAGCTATGATTTGCCTGTAAGCAGTAGAGTTTTGAGAGATAGAGTTCGTGAGATTTTAAAAATACTTGATTTCAAAATGATCCATCAGAGCTTATGGGTAGGAAAGATAAAAATTTCTAAAGAGCTTTTAAAATATTTAGAGGAAATTGAAGCTTTGAAATACATTGAGATATTAGAAGTTACCAAACAAGGCACATTATCTTCAATTAAATAAAAATTGGTAATTTTTTTTTGCGATTATTCTACTAAAACCGTCAGCTGACGGAGTTGGTGGAAAAAAAA
>JBBUAC010000045.1:0-3699 GCA_038061035.1 Patescibacteria group bacterium | reverse complement strand
TGAAGTTATTGATTAAATATGGTCAGAAAAAATATATTTAAAATAATACTGGGGGTCAGCGTCATCGTACTTTTTGTGTTGTATCTTTCTCTTTTTTCTTCTCCACGCTCGGTTAAATCATTTGGTCCTTTAAAATTAGGCGACCATACTCCTGTAACAGCCGATGTTGTTGTTGAATACGAACCCCTTTATGATTTGAAATATAAGTTTTATGTTTATGTTATAGAGAAAGATATGGGTTTTTGCGCACTAGGAGATTGTGGCATGAGCGGTATTTTGGTCGACTGTCTGGGGGGATGGCTTTCCGGGCAAGGCATATATGGCGATGCCGGTGCTAGTGATTATGGCCTCAACGAGGAAAATGTGGAGGATGGTAAGTCATCTATGATTATAATCGCCGACCAATATAAAAAAATTGTAGGCATATATCCCAATTACAGAGTACGCAATATTCCTTTCATCCTTAAAAATCATAAAAATCTCTCTGAGGAATTTGGTTTTTGTTACAATATCCAGATGCCGACGAGGTGGTAAAACATCTCTACTAAGAGTGTCAGAGGATAAGAATTGTATCCTTAATGAAGTCTAAAATGTCTACAACGCATTAGTCGCTGTAGACTCCTTGTCTCTTTTTTCTCCATAGTGGTTAATCTGTAGATATTAAAATTTTTCTAATAAAATACTTTTTTTTGAAGAAAATTCAGTTTCTACAAAATTTAAATCTGCTAAAAAATCATCATCAATTGGTGGGAAATTTAATCCGGGACAAGTTTTTTTTCTGGAACTTGTAAGAGTCAATCCTGAAGGTTCAACTACAATTTTATTGACATCTTTATGCCCCATAATACCAATTTTTGGAATATGATATTCCCCACCCTTCTTGTCTATCAAAAGTCTTAAAGAATTCAATTGCTCTTTTGTTGGTTCACTATTATTTAAATTTCCCAAAAGCACAATACCAAGTGAGCGATAATCTGGATCCATCTTTTGCGCATTTTTATAATATTCTATTTTTTGTCTCTTTATTTCTTCATTTTTTTCATTTCTAATGCTTGAAAAACCATTTGGTAAATTTTTTTTTAAATAATCACTTGTCTCTTTTGTAAAACCAGAATGAAAAGATAAAAAGTTTTCGGGTGCGCATTCAAAAATTTTACCAGAAGGTGTTATTGCATGAGTATATGTAATATCACCAAAACCAGAGAAAAGTTGGGAATCTCTTAAAAATTTTATTTGATCTAATTCATTTTCACCAACGATAGCTTTTTCATCTATTTGTGTATGATGAATAATAATCCTTGAATACCAACTTTCTTTTTCTCCTTCATAAGCAAAAGTTTTAACAATACGAATACGAGTCGTTTCTTTATTTAATTTTTTATTAAAAAGTTCAAAAGAATATTTATCTCCTAAATTTAATTTATATCTTTCTTTTAATTTGGGCCATAAATCGTCCCATTCTTCTCTTTTTATAATTTTTAATTCTTCTTGATTTTCTAAATTATTTAAAAAAGAATAGGGTTTAGTTAAAATAAACACACCAGCAAAGGCTGATTGTTCAAAAAATTTTCTTCTACCTTTTGGGTCTACTATTTTTTTATCTTTTTCTGTTTTTTTCTCAAAAAAATTACCAAACATATAATTATTGTATAGTATATTAAAAATAAAAACACCTTTTATTTTGAGATTATTTATTATATACTTTCAAAGTATGAAAGATAAAATACAAATTGTTATTTTAGCGGCTGGAAAAGGAAAAAGAATGAAGTCTCGTGAACCAAAAGCTCTCGCTAAATTAAAAGGCAAATTTTTTTTAAAACATATTTTAGAGACTCTTTCTCTTATCAATTTTCCTATAAAACCTGTAATCGTCGTCGGACATAAAAAAGAAAGAATTTTTGAAGTTTTGGGAAAAAATCATAATTATGCTCATCAGAAAAAATTATTAGGCACAGGACATGCTCTTTTATCTGCAAAAGAAAAAATGCATAAAGAACATAAAATAGTGTTTGTAATATCCACAGACCAACCACTTATTTCAAAAGACACTATTTTAAAAATAATTAAAGAACATTTAAAAACAAAATCAACAATAACGATAGGCACAATAAAACTTCCTGATTTTAAAGATTGGCGTTCTTCTTTTTTTTATTTTGGCAGAATTATAAGAAATAAAAAAGGAGAAATAATAAAAAATGTGGAATTTAAAGATGCAAAAGAAAAAGAAAAAAATGTAAAAGAAATCAATCCTGCAATATATGCTTTTGATAGTGAATGGCTCTGGGAAAATATCGATAAATTAAATAAAGAAAATTCTCAAAAAGAATATTATCTGACTGACCTTATAAAAATAGCGAGAGAACAAAATAAAAAAATACAAGCGGTGCCTATAACAAATATTTTAGAAGGCTTGCAACCAAATACAAAAGAAGACCTTGAAATTTTAGAAAAACTCGTAGTATAATACACCTTATGAAAAATCCATATCAAAATGCAATGGCGCAATTAGACAAGGTAGCTTTATTAAAAGATTTTAGTAGTGAATTTATTACTAGACTTCGAGAACCAGATCGTGATATTAGAATCTCTATTCCTGTAAAAATGGACGATGGTTCTATAAAAATTTTTGAAGGATATAGAGTAGAATACAACAATACACTAGGGCCATACAAAGGAGGTATTCGTTATCATCAAGACACAGAAATAAATGAAGTAAAAGCACTTGCTTTTTGGATGGCACTCAAATGCGCTGTCGTAAATATTCCAATGGGTGGAGGAAAAGGTGGTATTACTGTTGATCCTAAGGTCTTATCTGTCGGTGAACTTGAGAGACTCTCTCGTGGCTGGGTGCAAAAACTCTCTGATATATTGGGGCCGTACAAAGATGTCCCTGCTCCTGATGTAAATACTACTCCAGAAATAATGATGTGGATGGTAGATGAATTTAAAAAAATAACTGGAGACGACACTGGTGCAGTGATCACTGGTAAACCATTGGGCTCTGGTGGCTCTGAAGGCCGAGGCACAGCTACGGCTCAAGGAGGATTTTATGTTTTTGAGACACTATGCGCGGAAGTCGGACTTCCGAAAAAATGCAAAGTAGTAATACAAGGTTTTGGTAATGCAGGAAGTTATGCTGCGAAAATTTGGAATGATGCTGGACACACTATTATCGCTGTATCAGATTCAAAAAGTGGAATATATAATGGCGAGGGACTTGATATAGAAAAACTTTTAGAATATAAAAAAAATACTGGTTCCCTTTTGGATTTTGAAAAAGAAAATTTAGAAAGCAAAAATATTACAAATGAAGAATTATTGGAGTTGGAATGTGATTTATTGATTCCAGCTGCTTTTGAAAATGTTATTACAGAAAATAATGCTTCGAAAATAAAAGCTAAAGTAATATTAGAACTTGCAAATGGCCCCCTAACACCTGAAGCAGATGAAATATTATTTAAAAAACAAATAAAAATAATACCCGATGTTTTAGCAAATGCAGGTGGTGTGATAGTATCTTATTTTGAATGGCAACAAAATCTAAAACGAGAGCATTGGAGTGAAAAAGAAGTTTTTGAGAAATTAAAACCTATTTTAAACAATGCATCCACTGAAATATTTAAAAAATCTAAAGAATTAAACACAAGCCTTCGCGCCAGTGCATTCATCGTTGCCCTTGAGAGAATACAAGAAAAAATG
>JBBUAC010000044.1:0-2409 GCA_038061035.1 Patescibacteria group bacterium | reverse complement strand
TTAAAACTAATATATATATATATAGCCGAAAGTCAAGGTTTTTAAAACTTTTAGCGAGATGCCCAAGCACGCCACATTTTTTTATTAATTTTTGACTGGCGAATCATGGTCTCAAAAGTTCTCGGTCGAAAACTTTTTTGCCCATGAAAATTGATATCCACCATAGCTCCTGTTTTTACATTTTTCCAAGCTTCGTGAGAACCTTCCCTTTCATTACTAAAAACAAAATCATTTTCCTTTAAAAATTCTATAACATCTCTATAAGTCCAATTGAATAGACCGTTAGGCATTATTATTAGGCAAATTCGGAAATTACCGAACTATGATAAGGAGAAACTATAGCGTAATTTGTAGATTTCTTTAGAAAAGCTGTTTGTATTTTCTTTATTATTTCAAAATATTTTTTCCAATATTCTATCGGAGCATATCTGTTAAGTAAATCATCTGACATATTATTTTTCACTACTGCGTTCAAATGTACTTGGGCAGCCTCTTTTATACTTTTTAAAACAGACAAGGCGTTAGTCCCTTCCTCGAGAATATCGAAGGTCAGACAAACACCAACAAAAACACCTTTTTCTTTATAGACCAAGATTTCAATGGTTCCCTCTTTTTTAGTATTTATAGGTCGGATTATTTTCATACTCCCATTGTAACATTTTTCTCCTACCACGCAAAGTGTGCGAAAGCTTTGTTGGCTTCTGCCATTCTGTGAGTGTCTTCTTTTTTCTTTATAGCAATTCCTTCATTCTTTGAGGCTGCTATCAATTCATTGGCAAGTTTTATATGCATAGGAGAGCCTTTTTTATTACGAGCAGCGTCACGTATCCAACGCATAGAAAGTGCGAGTTTTCTCTCTGCACGAACTTCTTTTGGTACTTGATAATTTGCTCCTCCTATTCTTTTTGATCGTACTTCTGTAGCTGGTCCTGCATTTTTTATTGCTAAATCAAAAACCTCAAGAGGATTTGTATTTCCTGTTTTTTCTTTTATAATATCAAATGCTTTATATACTATATTTCTAGCAGTCTCTTTTTTCCCAGCCCACATTATGTAATTTATAAATTTCTCCAATTTTTGAGAATTGTAGATGAAATCTGGATTTATTATTTTTTTATTTTTTATTTTTCTTCGCATTTTTAATTCGTAATTCGTAATTTTTAATTATTTTACTTTGGGTTTTTTAGTTCCATATAAAGATCTCGCTTGCTTTCTTTTTTCAATTCCTTGAGTATCCAGTACTCCACGAACAATATGATACCTGACTCCGATCAAATCTTTCACACGACCACCACGAAGCATCACTACTGAGTGTTCTTGAAGATTGTGTCCCTCTCCTGGAATATATGCAGTCACTTCCATACCATTGGTAAGGCGTACTCTGGCTATCTTACGAAGTGCTGAGTTTGGTTTTTTTGGAGTTGTTGTGGATACTTTAGTACATACACCACGCTTGAAAGGTGATGGATAAAAAATCGGTCTATTTTTTAAAATATTAAAACCACGTGCTAAAGCCACAGTCTTTATTTTACTGCGAACTTTCACTCTTTTCTTTTTTACTAATTGATTAATTGTAGGCATAATTTAATACAGGTATTAGGCCACTAGGCGCTAGTTTTATAAAATAAAAGAGTCTGTTGACTCTGTTCACAGAGAATACTATATGTTAACAAAAATTGCAACCTAAAATGAAGCTCCTGTAATAAAATGAAATAGAAAAGTAAGTATTGGATATAAATATTCTAAAAAGAAAACAATAAAAATTATTAAAAAAATAAATGAATATTGCTCTATCGTAGAAATAATAGAATCTAATGATTTTGGTAAAAGTGGAAAAATTATTTTAGAACCATCAAGTGGTGGTATCGGCACTAGATTAAATATCGCTAAAGCTAAATTAAGTTTCACTATTGAAGAAATTATAAGGTAAAAACCCTCCGACATTTGAGAATGAAGTGTAAAACGTAAAATAAGTCCAAAAAAAATAGCGATAAAAAGATTTGCGACAACGCCAGCTGCAGCCACAGCTATATTCCCCATTTTTCTGGGGGATAAATTATCTGGATTATAAGGAACTGGTTTTGCCCAACCAAAAGCAAAGCCAGTAGTAAAATAAAGAAATGCTGGTAATAAAATAGAACCAAAAAAATCCAAATGCACTATCGGATTTAATGTAAGTCGCCCTGCGTGGCGCGCTGTCTTGTCGCCATATTGTTCAGCTACAAAACCATGAGATATTTCATGTATCACCACAGACATTATAAGTATCGCTATAAAAAATATTGCATCTATTGCACTCATATAGATTCTATGATAACATCAAAACACAAATATGAAAATATGCGCAATATCAAAAAAGGGTTCCGT
Source organism: Patescibacteria group bacterium (assembly GCA_038061035.1). Lineage (GTDB taxonomy): Bacteria > Patescibacteriota > Minisyncoccia > Phycocordibacterales > UBA9973 > UBA9973. The sequence continues at coordinate 42 of JBBUAC010000044.1, read as the reverse complement.
AGTCGGTGGAGGGTATTCAAATCGTACTCGTGCTACCAAATT
>JBBUAC010000043.1:16592-21021 GCA_038061035.1 Patescibacteria group bacterium | reverse complement strand
ATAAATATTCATTTTTTCAAGTTTTGTGCTAATATACCACAAAGCGATATTGCTTGTTCTTTAAATTAAAACAATAGATCCATGGAGAAGTGGAAAAAAATCCGTAATTTCGGGACGGGATTTATTCTTTTTAAAATAATAAATTTCGTTTTCTACACAATTGTAAGTCCAACTATTATCTTTATATTTAAAGATAATATTATTAGTGGATTTACAATAGTTTTTTTGATTATTATGAGAAGTATGATTATTGTTTGGCTTTATGATAAAGCCAAACAAGATATATTTCTTATTGAAAAAAGAAAAGGGTTAGAAGCACACCCAGGAGTTGCTAAAAAAGAAATAAAAATAAAGAATAGAGTTAATAATTTATTTTTATTTCTGTTTTTGTTTTTATGGGATCCTGCCATTACGGTTTTGTATTACCGAGATGGGTCTCATTTATTTAATGGGATCCCAAATAAAAAGATAAAAACATTATTTATATTAAGCTCTATTTTGAGCACCACAATGTGGTTGCTCGGAGTATCTGGTTTAATATTTGTAATAAAAAATATATTTAATTAAATCACCCGCATTATTAACTTTTGCAGGTGATTTTTTTTTGACAAATTTTTTTTGATTAAATATAATATAAAATATGAGTTTAGAAAAAACACCAAAAAAGACAGAAGATGATTTAATCAAAGATTTTGTAGAAGAAGATTTTTCTGGAGATATTTCAGAATTAGAAGAACAATCTGAACAACAAACAAGAGAACACGAAAGTCCAACTGTGATTCAATTAAGAAAACAAAAAGAAGAAGAAGCTAAAAAAGCTCAGGCAGAATACCAAAAAGAATTTGAAAAATCAAACCTTCCTTCAGAAAATTCCAAAGAAAATTCTCCAGAATAAAATCTCCTAAATTATTTAGTCTGTCTCTGGTTTTTTGATTTCAAGTAAAGAAATCTCTGGAGAAGATCCAGCTATACGAAGCACATCTTTGTCTATTTTTTTTAATTCTTTATTTGAAGCATTATAATGATTCACCACTGTGCCTAAAGCATTCCCTAATTTATTGTGATATTCATCATATGATTTTAAATGTTTTCCCAAATCTTCTACTTTTTTTATTATTTCTTTGGCAGATTCTTCTATTTGAAGAGCTTTTAATCCTTGAAGGACAGTTTGCAAATAAGCTAAAAATGAAGTAGGGGAGGTAATGATGACTTTATGTTTTCCAGCAGCCCTTTGTATAAGATTTTCATTTTCCTCGTCTTTTAATCCGCCGATTTTATTTGTTATAAGGTCGTAATAAATAGCTTCGTGTGGTATAAACATAAAAGCAAAGTCTGTAGTGCCTTGCACAGGTTGCACATATTTAGCTGTTTCTACTATTCTATTTTTTAAATCATTTACAAAAATTGTCTCTAATCTTTTTTTCTCTGCTCCATCTTTTTCCTCTACCATTTTATTATAATTTTCAAGTGAGAATTTTGAATCTATAGGAATTATTTTATCTTTTACAAATACTACTGCGTCCACTATAGTCCCATCAGGAAAGCTATATTGCATTTGATAAGAGCCAGGTGGCAAGACATTTTTCAAAACTGTTTCTAAATAATATTCGCCCAATATTCCTCTTTGTTTTGGATTTTTTAAAATATTTTCCAAACTTTGTAATTGGTCTGCAAAAGATATGACTTGTTTATTTGTTTCATCGAGTCGAGTGAGTCGCTCTGTGACATCACGGATTATTTTATTTGATTCACTAGAATGAAATTTTAAACTATCACTTACTTGTTTTTGTGATTCTCCGATTTTATTATCAACTGTCCGTGAAAGCTCATTTAATTGTTGAAGTATTAAATCTAAACCAATATCTTTTTTTTCCTCAATATTTTTCTTTTTTGTAAGTAAAAAATAAAGTACAAGTCCTCCGAGCGTAATAATAATAATGATATTTATGTTTTGCATATTTCTATTTTACCACAAAATTATTTTCATGTGTATTTTTTATATCGTGACACATTCTCTGCCATGGCAGAAGATGTGTCACTAGATCAAGAGAGATAGCAAAGCAGACTATTTTTCTTTATAAGGGTTTGAAAGTTTAAAGGTTTTTATACAATTTTCTAAATGAATTTCCTTGATATACGATAAAAAATCTTTTGGTAAAGGTGATGGTCCCACCCAGACGCTTTTTTGCACCAATATGTAACCAAATTTTTTTAAGTGCCATCTAAACCATTCACGTTCCGCTTTTTTTTCAGTCGGAATATCAAACATCACTAGTAGAGTTTTAGTTTTTGATATACCTTCTAGTTTACTGAAAGTTTTTAACGCTTGCATTTTTCTTTCAACAAATTTTCTTCCTTTTTCTGAAAGCACAATTCCAGCAGTTTCCTTTCTTATAAATTCCTTTTTATTTAATCTATCCACGGTTGTACGTAATGACCTTTTTGAATAATTTGAGAATTTAGGGATGCCGAAAAGATTAACAGAGACTCCTTTGTATTTAAGTTCTGTATTCCATAATTCTTCTAAAATTTTACTTACGATAGACACAATGGATATATTATAAACCTTAATTTCAAGTGACACAAATTCTGCCATGGCAGAATTTGTGTCATGGTGTGCTACCTGGTTATTTTTATGAATTAAAAAATACCCAGTACAAAAAACTTGACAATCGAGAGAGAGAGAGAGGTATTCTAAAGATGAAATTCAGAAAATAAATAGTTTCTTAAAAATTAAAAAAAAATGAATAACGAGAAAAAAGAACTAGCTAGAATTTGTTTTCCCCAGGATAAATTTGTTGGAACAGGAGACGCTAGGTGCGTCAATCCTCAAGATTTCCAACAAATCGGGGGAGAAATACAACCAATGACTAAAGAAATTCCCAAGAAAGCGACCCATTATTGGTTTGGGAATTCTATGGATGACTTCGGTTTATGTTACAAGTTTTTTTTCAGGAAAAAAAAGAGGTAATACTAGGACTCTCAAACATAACTAAGTGCGAGTGCAGATTAATCTGCACTCGCACTTTTATTTTTTTACTTTCCTAAATAATGTTTCAGTGTATAAATCCAATCTTCGTCTATTTCGTCTCCGTCGAGTTTTTGAGCGAGGAGCCATTCTAAATAACCTTTATCAGTTCGAGCGACTTCTTCTATAGATTTGCCATTATGTTTGCCAAATTTGAATTTTTTGAAAAGAGATGGATGGGAAGATATTTTTATCATTTTTTGTATTGCTTCCATATCATTTAGTTCGTATTGTTCCATTACTTTCTTTTTTAATCTTTCATATAATTGCTCCAATACTAAGACATCTCCTAATGCATCGTGAGCCGTAGCATCTATTTCTATTTCTAAAAAATATCTTAAATATTGTAAATTATATTTATCGATTTTTTCTTCACTATCTAAATATCTCGCAGTTCTTAAAGTGCATATAAAATTTTTAATTTCTATGCCCTCATTTCTCATTATAGACAAATCAAATATTGCATTATGCGCAACCATAATAGAATTTTCATTTTCAAAAAGTATTTTAATTTTCTCAAAATCTGGACTATCTTTAAAAGATTTTTTATTTTCCACCATTTTATTTGTAATGTGATGCACAGCGGAAGCTTCTGGAGGAATTTTCAAAGGAGGTTTATACATAGCATTAAAACTTTCCGAGTCTATTTTATATGCTAATTGGCATAGAAAATCTGTTTTAGTATTCCCTGTGGTTTCTGTATCAAAAAATATAATTTTTTTCATAGTGCTATTTTAACATATTTCTGTATTTTTAGTAAAATCTTTTTGGTATAAGTTTTTGCTCAGCGCGCATAAAAATCTGCTGATTTTTTGCTATGCTCGGCTACCCACCTGCGCAATGCTTCTCAAAAACTATACCTGCAAAGATTTTCTTGTTATACTTACTTTATGCTCCACGAACAAATAAAAAACAGTATAAAAGAAGCAATGATTGCAAAAGATATAATTCGTTTAGAAACTATGCGAAATATGGTATCTGCTTTTATGAATGAGTTGGTGGCGAAGGGTAGAAAGCCAAATGAAATGCTTACAGATGAAGAAGTATTGGCAGTCATCACTCGTCTGGCTAAACAAAGAAAAGATTCCATAGAGCAATTTAAAACTGGCAATAGGGAAGATCTAGTAAAAAAAGAAGAAGCTGAACTTTTAATTCTTGAAAAATATTTACCCAAAATGATGGAAAGAAGTGAGATTGAAAAAATAGTTAAAAATAAAAAAGAAGAGATGAATATCATGGATTTAAAACAAAAAGGAAACCTTATGTCCGAGGTAATGAAAGAGTTGAAAGGTCATGCCGATGGTAAAATTGTAAAAGAAATAGTAGATTCGTTCTTTTAAAGATATATATGCACGTTGCCAATATTTTAAATAACATAGTGGAGAATCATCAAATCTTTGC
>JBBUAC010000043.1:0-16492 GCA_038061035.1 Patescibacteria group bacterium | reverse complement strand
ATATGCACGTTGCCAATATTTTAAATAACATAGTGGAGAATCATCAAATCTTTGCATATGTAGTTATTTTTCTTGGTCTTATTTTTGAAGGTGAAATCATTTTGATATCAGCAGGAATATTGGCTCATTTGGGAGCACTTGATTTTGGTATAACTTTATTTTTTGTTTTATTTGGTGGATTAGTAAAAACATTATTATTTTATCGTTTAGGAGAATTTATACATAAAAAATGGAATCATACAAAATTAATGAAATATATAGAAGAAAGAGTATTTAATTTTATGCCTCATTTTGATAAAAAACCTTTTTGGTCTATTTTTATTTCAAAATTTATAATGGGAGTAAATTATCTAGTTATTATTTTTTCAGGATATAAAAAGATAGATTATAAGACATATCTTAAAGCAGAATTTTTTTCTACTATTATTTGGGCACCTCTTCTTTTAACACTTGGATATTTTTTCAGTTATACTGCGCTTAATATAAGTAAAGAAATTTCAAGATTTTTTTTAATAATTATTATTTTAATAATAGGATTTGTACTTTTTGATAAATTACTTGCTTTCGTTTATAAAATGTTTGAAAAATTTAATGACAAATAAAAATAAAAATTCAATAAAAAAATTAATCACACACAATGGATCTTTTCATACAGATGATCTTTTTGCTTGTGCTATTTTGTCTATAGTTCTTGAGGACTCAGGTCAAAAGTTTGAAATTATTCGTACTCGTGATGAAGATATTGTAAAAAATGGTGATTATGTTTTTGATGTTGGAGGAATATATGATGTAGAAAATAATCGTTTTGACCATCACCAAAAAGGTGGAGCAGGAGAAAGAGAAAATGGCATTCCTTATTCCTCATTTGGACTTATCTGGAAATATTTTGGTATGAAGCTATGTGGTGATGATAAAGATGTTTGGAATATCATAGATATGAAAATCGCTTCTCCAATAGATGCTATAGACAATGGTGTAGATATTACTACATCTAAATTTGAAAATATTATTCCATATGGGGCAGAACAAACTTTTCTTATTTTTTCACCAACATGGCAAGAAGACGATGCGCGTCTTGATGAGATATTTAAAGAGCAAGTAAAAAATGTTGTTAAAATTTTAAGAAGAGAGATTGAAGTTGCAAAAGCAAATAGTTTAGGAAAAAAAATGATAGAAGACATATATAATAAATCAGAAAATAAACAGATAATAGAATTAATAAATAATTTTCCTAGATATTTATATCAAAATACATTGTCAAAATATTCTGAACCTTTTTATGTAATATATCAAAGTAGCCATACAGATTATTGGAAAGTGGAAGCAATACAAAAGTCTCCCAGTACTATGGAAAGTAGGAAATCTTTTCCAGAAAAGTGGCGAGGATTTTTGAATAATGAAACAGGTCTTCCGGGATTAACAGGTGTACTCGATATTATTTTTTGTCACAAAAATGGTTTTTTATTAACAGTAAAATCAAAAGAGGGAGCAATCAAATTAGCAGAATTAGCATTATTAGATTAATTATTAATTGATTTATATGGCCTTTATAGATGAAATAAAAATATATGGAGAGGCAGGTAAGGGAGGCGACGGAGTAGTTCGTTGGCGTCAAGAAAAATTTATTCCGAAAGGCGGACCCGCAGGCGGGGATGGTGGACGAGGAGGGGATTTTTTTGTAGAAGGAGTACGAGACATACATATGTTGTCTAAATATAAAGCAAAAAAAGAATTTATTGCAGAAAGAGGAGGAGACGGTGGTAATAAAAGTTTGCATGGAAAAAATGGAGAGGATTTTATTTTAAAATTACCAATTGGTTCAATTATAAAAAATCTAGATACAGAAGATACTTGGCAATTATCAAAAGAAGGAGAGAGGATTTTATTATTAAAAGGTGGCTATGGTGGATTTGGTAATGAACATTTTAAAAGTTCTATAAACACAACACCCAAAGAGTCGCGTCAAGGAGGAGAAGGTGAAATTGGTAATTTTCAAATAGAGCTTGAACTTTTTGCAGACATAGGATTGATTGGACTTCCAAATGCAGGGAAATCTTCGCTTTTAAATTCTCTTACGAATGCAGATGCTAAAGTTGCAGATTATGCTTTTACTACCCTTGACCCAAATTTGGGGGATTTATATGGATATATTATTGCAGATATTCCAGGAATTATAGAAGGAGCGTCAGAAGGCAAAGGTCTTGGTATTAAATTTTTACGTCACATAAAACGCACTAAAATTCTCGCACATTTAATTTCTTTTGAATATGCTGTTGGTGGAATAAATAATATGATAAAGAAATATAAAGAAATTCGCAAAGAATTAGAGAAATATGATAAAAAATTAAAACTTGGCATAGATGGACTTTCAAAAAAAGAAGAAATAATTATTTTAACTAAAACAGATATCATACCGCTTGAGGGATTGGCTTTGCAAAAATTTATAGATAAAGAAAAAAATAAATTTAAAAAATTAAATAAAAAGATTTTTACGCTTTCTTTATTTGATGATAAAATAATAAAAGATTTTAAAGATGATTTAGTAAAAATTTTAAAAAATAATGAATAAATATTATTTTACAATTGGACTTGAAATTCATGCTGAACTTAAAACAAAAACTAAGATGTTTTGTAGTTGTAAAAATGATCCTGATGAAAAAAAACCAAATATAAATATTTGTCCAGTATGCATGGCACATCCTGGAGCACTGCCTGTCATAAATAAAAAAGCAATAGAGAATGTTGTAAAAGTTGGGTTGGCTTTGGATGGGGATATTGCGGATTTCACAGAGTTTGATCGTAAAAATTATTTTTATCCAGACATTCCAAAAGGATATCAGATTTCACAATATAAATACCCAATAGTAAAAGGTGGCAGTTTGGCAGATATGAAAATCACTCGTATTCACTTAGAAGAAGATACTGCTAATAATAAACATTTTTCTGCAGATGATGGATATTCATTAATTGATTTTAATCGTGCCGGGATACCTTTAATGGAACTTGTCACAGAACCACATAGTTTTGAAGATGGAAAAAATGCGGCAAAGATCGCTGCAGATTTTGCAAAAGAGTTTCAATTGTTATTACTCTATCTTGATATTTCAGAAGCAAACATGGAAAAAGGAGAAATGCGAGTAGAGGCAAATATTTCTGTTTCTATAGATAAAAATAAACTCGGCACCAAAGTTGAAGTAAAAAATTTAAATTCTTTTAAAAGTGTTGAGAGAGCGATCTTGTATGAATTTGATAGAATAATAGGACTCTTAGAAGAAGATAAAGATATAATCCAGGAAACTCGTGGTTGGGACGAAAATAAACAAAATACTTTTTCACAAAGAAAAAAAGAATCGAGTCATGATTATAGATATTTTCCAGACCCTGATTTACCGAAAATGAAGCTTCACGAAGCTTTTAATTTAGATGAGATGAAAAAAGTATTACCAGAACTTCCAGAAGAAAAAAGAAAAAGATATAAAGATGATTTCGGAATAAAAGATGAAGATATAGAAGTGTATATAAATGATCCTAAGTTGGGCGTTAATTTTTCTGCTATTGCAGAAATTTTAGCAGATAAAGAAAAAATTAAACTTGCTTCTAATTATATCACCTCTGATTATTTAGGTATAAAAAAGAATTCTGCGGAAGACAGTCTTCCGCAACTTCCAGAAAGTATTAATTTTGCTGAGCTTATAAATTTGGTTAGTGAAAATACAATTTCATCTCGTGTAGCAAAGGACATCTTAGCTATGATTGTTATAAAAGATGAATCACCGAAAAAAATAGCAATAGAGAAAAATTTATTACAAAAAAATGATGAAGGAGAACTCAAGGAAATAATAGAAAAAATAATCAATGAAAATTCCAGCGTTGTCACTATTTATAAAGGTGGAAAAGAAAATGCTTTAATGTCTTTAGTTGGTAAAATTATAAAAGAAAGCAACGGCTCTGCAAATCCTCAAGTAGTTATAAAATTATTAAAAGAGTTTATTAAATAAATATTAAATTTTATGAAAACCTTACGAGAATACATAAAAGAAGCAGAAGAAAAAAAAGTAGCTATTGGGCATTTTAATATTTCAAATTTAGAAGCATTGCATGGCATATATAATGCGGCAAAAAAGCTTGGTGTGCCTGTGGTGATAGGAGTTTCTGAAGGCGAAGAAGCTTTTGTAGGTCTTGAAGAAGTAGTCGCACTTGTGCAAACAATTCGTGAGCGAGATAATTTTCCTATTTTTTTAAATGCAGACCATCATAGTAATTTTGAATCTGTGAAGGCTTGCATAGACGCAGGATTTGATGCTGTGATTATAGACGCAGTAAAATTGTCTTATCAAGAAAATGTCGCAGTAACAAAAAAATGCGTAGAATATGCGCATGAAGTTATTAAAAATACTGGCAGAGATATTTTAATAGAAGCGGAAATGGGTTATATAGGAAGTGGCTCAAATATAAAAGAGAATATTCCAGAAGGTGCGGGCATACTTACAAAGCCAGAAGAAGCAAAAAGATTTGTGGAAGAGACAGGTATAGATTTATTAGCTCCATCTGTCGGCTCTATACACGGGCTTATCAAATCTGGCAAGCCACATATAGATATAGAATTAGTAAAAGAAATTAGACAAACAGCGGGTATTCCTCTTGTATTGCACGGAGGATCAGGATTGCGAGATCAAGATTTTACAAATGCAATAGCTTCTGGCATAGCTATTGTGCATATAAATTCTGAAATTCGTTTGGCATATAAAGAAGCAGTAGAAAAATCTCTAGAAGAAAATCCAAATGAAATTACACCAGCAAAAATTCTCCAACCTGCAGTGGATGCCATAGAAAAAATTGTGGAAGCCCGACTAAAACTTTTTAATGGGATGCAGTAATATTTTACAAATATAATTACTTTATTACATGAAAGAAGAAATACAAAAATTTTTTAAAGGTGATGTGGATGATAGTGAAGAAACACTTTTAAAATATTCGCATGATGCGAGTATTTTTGAAATTCGACCGAAGCTTGTGCTTTTTCCAAAGGATAGTGAAGATGTCAAAAATTTGGTAAAGTGGGTAAATGAAAACAAGGAAAAATTTGGTGAACTTTCAATCACATGTAGATGTGCAGGAACGGATATGTCAGGTGGAGCTATTGGAGAGTCTCTTATCTTAGACTTCACAAAATATATGAATAAATTGATTGATTTTGAAGTAGCCGAACCTGATGCTCTTGTTCAGGTCCTCGGTTCTCCTCGCGATTACGCTCGGCCAGACCATTCACAAGAGCATGCAGGTACAACTACTATCACCGTAGAACCAGGTATGTTTTATAGAGATTTTGAAAAAATTACATTAGAGAAAAATATGATATTACCTTGTTATACTGCATCTAAAGATCTAAATGCTATGGGTGGAATGTATGGAAATAATTCTGGAGGTGAGAGAACTTTAAAATATGGGCAAGTTCAAGATTTTGTAATAGAAGCAAAGGCGATTTTTTCAGATGGAAATGAATATGTAGTGAAACAACTCACAGAAGAAGAATTAAAAAATAAAATTGCTCAAAACGATTTTGAAGGAGATATTTATAAAAATATATATGAGCTTATAAAAAATAATCAAGAAGAAATAAAAAATGCAAAACCAAAAGTTCATAAAAATTCAGCAGGATATTATTTGTGGAATGTATGGGATGAAGAAAAAAAGATTTTTGATTTAAATAAGATTTTAGTAGGTTCTCAAGGCACTTTGGGGATTACCACAGAAATAACTTTTAAATTAATACCTGAATTTCAACATAGAAAATTATTGGTAATTTTTTTGAAAGATATAACTTTATTACCAGATTTAGTAAATAAAATTTTAAAACATAATCCAGAAACCTTAGAATCTTATGATGACAAAACTTTTTTCTTAGTATTAAAATATATAGTAGATTTTACAAAATTATTAGGTATAAAAAACTTTTTTAAGTTAATCTTTAGTTTTATACCAGAGATGATAATGACATTAAAACACGGATTTCCTAAATTTATTTTTTTAGTTGAATTTGCTGGAAATTCACAAGAAGAAGTAGATATACAAGCAAAAAATCTTGCTGAAGATTTAAAATCATTTTCTAAAATAGGAATACATTTGACAAAAGATGCTTTTGAAGCAAAAAAATATTGGACAATAAGACATGAAGCTTTTAATATGATTCGTTATCATTTAAAAAAAGTAAAATCAAAACCATTTATAGATGATGTGATAGTGCGACCTGAAAAATTGCCTGAATTTTTTCCAGCGCTTTATAAAATTTTAGAAGAATATAAAAAACATATAACTTTTGCTATAGGAGGACATGCTGGAGATGGTAATTTGCATATATACACACTTTTAGATCCCAAAGACAAAGAATTAAAAAATATAATTTTTAAAGTTTCTGAAAAAGTTTATGATTTGGTAATTTCTTTAGGTGGATCTATTACAGCAGAGCATAATGACGGTCTTATACGGACGCCATTTTTGTTAAAAATGTATGGAGAAAAAGTAGTTAAAATTTTTAAAGAAATCAAAAGAATTTTTGACCCGAAAAATATTTTTAATCCTGGTAAAAAAGTTCCATTAGAAGAAAAAAATAGTATAAAAGAATTTATTAATATATAAATACGAGATTGCAAATAGGGTGTAAAAGCTTATTTGTGAATTATTTTTTTGATATTTATATTTCTACCAACTCCGTCAGCTGACGGAGTTGGTAGAAGATGTTAAGATTTCTGCTATCGCAGAGTTTTTAACATTAGGAAACTTTTTAAGTTCTACAGGAATTTCTTCTTGCATTTTTAAGTTTTTCATATATAATATTTTTATGTTTACAATTAAAGCTAAAAAAAGAGATAAAGACGTTAAGCTAGATATTTTAAAAAATACAGGAGAAATCCCAGCTGTTTTTTATGGTGTAGGACAAGTTGCTACTTCTATTGCAATACCTATCGTAGAATTTAAAAAAATATGGAGACAAGCTGGTGAATCGAGAGCTATACAGATTTTGACTGTAGGTGGAAATATAGATGTTTTAATACATGACGTACAAGTACATCCAGTAAGCAATGAACCCATTCATGTAGATTTTTTGGCTATAGATATGTTGAAAAAAATAACTGTGGATATTCCTCTTGTTTTCACAGGAATATCGAATGCTGTGAAGGCTGGGCTCGGAACTTTGGTTAAGGTGCTTCATGAAATTGAAATAGAAGCATTACCAAAAGATCTCCCACAAAATATAACAGTAGATATTTCTAAATTAAATACAATTGATGATGTGATACTTGTTTCTGATATCATTCTTCCTAAAGATGTGACTTTAGTTACTAAAGGAAGTGATATCGTAGCCTCTGTTGCAGAACAAATAGAAGAAAAAGAAGAAACTCCAGCTGTTGATTTGTCTTCTATTCAAGTTGAAAAGAAAGGTAAAAAAGACGAAGATGGGACTACGGACGAACAAGAAAATAAGAAAGAATAAATTTTATTGTTTTAAATCAAATTTAATATAAATATGTTATAATAAGATAATGAATAAAAAGATCACAATTTTTATTGTTGTGTTTGCTCTTTTTTTAAATATCAATACTATAAAAGTATTTGGAGCTTTTGATTGCTTGACTCTGACAACATCTTCTTCGCAGGCAGATAAAGATTATTGTCGTATTGAACTTGTTCAAATCGAAGCACAACTTATAGAATTGTTAAATAAACAAAAAGAACAACAAAAAAATACAGGAACATTGATGGGAGATGTAAATTATTTAACTAGTCAAATAAATGCTCTTAAAACAAAAATAAAAGCTCGAGCCCTTGTGATTGCTCAATTGAAAGTTTCTATTAATGAAAAATCAAATAAAATAGAAACACTACTTGAAAAAATAGATAGTCAACATGAGTCCTTAGCTCAACTTTTAAGAAATACAAATGACTTAGATAATGAAAATTTAGTTCACTTACTTCTCTCTGGTGAAAGCTTGTCTTCTTTTTATAGAGATTTAGATTCTTATGCATCTATTAAAAGAGCTGTTAAAGTATCTGTAGATCAAATAAGGGGAGTCAAAAGTCAAACTGAAGAAGAAAAAAAGAGTTTAGAAGAAAAACAAAACGCAGAAGCTGATGCAAAATTTGAATTAGAAAATTCTGAGAAAAAAGTTAAACAAAGTGAAACAGAAAAAAAGAAGCTTCTTTCTATAAGTAAACAAAAAGAAGAATCTTATAAAAAATTAGCAGCAGAGAAAAAAGCACAAGCGGACAAAATAAGAGCCGCACTCTTTGTTCTTAGAGATACTAAAGCAATTCCTTTTGGCACAGCACTTGAATATGCTAAAGAAGCTGAAAAAAAGACTCGTATTCGTCCTGCATTTTTACTTGCAATAATCACACAAGAGACAAATTTAGGAGCAAATGTAGGTACTTGCAACAGAACAACAGATCCAGAATCTAAAAATTGGAAAAATATAATGAAAATAGAACGTGACATAGAACCATTTAAAAGAATTATGTCTGCGCTTGGAAGGAACCCTGAAGGTACGCCACTTTCTTGTCCATTTGGTGGTGGATATGGTGGAGCAATGGGACCCTCTCAATTTATTCCTTCTACTTGGGAATTATATAAAGATAAGATTGCAAATGCACTTGGTATTAGTGGTATGCCTAATCCATGGGAACCAAAGCATGCTTTTATGGCATCTGCTGTATTTTTGGCAGAATTAGGAGCTGATAATGGTGGATATACAGCAGAACGTACTGCGGCCTTAAAATATTATGCAGGAAGTAATTGGAATAAAAAATCTAATGCTTTTTATGGAAACAATGTAATGTCTAAATCAGTAAAAATACAAGCCGACATAGATTTGCTTTCCAGCTAGAATTGTGATAATATTTTGAGGTTATGGCCCTTCGATTAAAATAACTCAGGGTCATGGTGAGTAAGACCGAACCATGAAAAAGAAAATACATCCTGAATTTAATACTAATACAAAAGTAAATTGTGCATGTGGGGCTTCTTTTTTTGTTGGTTCTACTATGCCTGAAATCAAAACAGAAATATGCAGTCAATGTCATCCTTTTTATACTGGCAATGAAAAGATAATAGACACAGCTGGACGAGTAGATAGGTTTAACAAACGCAAAGCAGCTTCTCTAAAAAAGTAATAATGGACTTAGATGAATTAAAAAAAAATCACAAGACAAACTATTTGGCAAGTTCTTTAGAAACTCTTTTGAGAGAAGAAGCCGAAGTGAGAGAAATGTTAGATAGTGATGAAAGTTTGCACGAACTTGCGACTAAAGAACTTTTTTTGATAGAAGAAAGAAAACAAATTATTGAAAAACAAATACAAGATATTTTAGATAAAGAAAAAGAATCCGGATCTGATGTCGGGACTAATGAAATAGTGTTAGAAGTCAGAGCTGGAGCAGGAGGGGACGAAGCGTCTTTATTTGCATGGGAATTGGCACATATGTATCAGAGATTTGCTGAAATGCAAGGTTGGCAATGGAAAGTCAATTATGAATCAAAAAGCGACCTTTCTGGTTATAAGGAGGCAAGTTTTGAAATAAAAGGTAATGATGTCTATAAAATGATGCGTTATGAGACAGGTGTCCATAGAGTGCAGAGGATTCCTGCTACAGAAAAAAATGGCAGAGTACATACATCTACTGCATCTGTAGCCATACTTCCTATTAAAAAAACAGTAAATTTTGAAATAAACCCTGCTGAATTTGATATGGAATATTCTCGCTCAGGAGGAAAAGGTGGACAAAATGTAAACAAAGTTGAAACAGCAGTCAGAATAATACACAGGCCTACTGGTCTTGATGTCCGTTCTACAAATGAAAGAAATCAGCTTGCAAATCGTGAAAAAGCGATGATGATTTTAACTGCAAAACTTCAACAACGAAAAGAAGAAGAAGAAGCAAAAAAATATGCAGGAGAAAGAAAAAGTCAGATCGGCACAGGTGATCGTTCAGAAAAAATACGTACTTATAATTTTTCACAAGATAGAGTTACAGACCATCGTATAAAAAAATCATGGCACAATCTGCCAAAGATCATGGAAGGGGATATTATAGATATTATAGATATTATTGATTCTATAAATTCTGGAGTGGCGGGGAATGAAGATGAAGATTAAAATATATTTATTTTTTATATAAAAAAAGATGTGTGGATAATTTGCTATTTATTTTTTATTGTGCGATACTTACTATGTAGTTTCTCGATAGCTTTTTAGTGCATATTGTGAGTTTAGATTTAGTTTTGCCCGTCTGCATCAGTTATGCTGAAAGCATTACGGGTAGGCATCAATGGACATTGAATTGTAAGGGTATCTACGTCTTGATTTATTTCAAGACATTATAATTAGTTTTTGCCCAATTTTTTTAAAAATGGGAGAAGTAATAATATGGCTACAAAGCTATATGTAGGGGGACTCCCTTACAACACTCAAGAAGATGCTCTTAAAGAGCTATTCGCACAAGCAGGTACAGTTGTATCAGCTGTGATTATCATGGACAAAATGTCTGGTCGTTCAAAAGGTTTTGGTTTTATAGAAATGTCAACAGACGAAGAAGCTCAAAAAGCTATTTCTATGTTTCAAGATCAAGAATTTGAAGGACGTAAACTTACTGTCAACGAAGCTCGTCCAATGGAAGCTCGTCCTCCACGACAATCAGGTGGTGGATACGGTGGAAATGGAGGTGGTGGATACGGTGGAGGTAGCCACGGAGGTGGACGCAGAGAATATTAATTTATTTTTTATAGATTAAAATACTATTAAATTTTAATTTAAACAAAAAATCGCTTATATTAGCGATTTTTTGTTTGCTTAAAGTTTAAATTTTTGATATATTCTTTAAACATGAGCGTGTAGTTCAGTGGTAGAACGCTGTCCTGATAAGACAGAGGCCGATGGTTCGATCCCATCCACGCTCACTTTATTAATAAATAAAAAAAATAATTTTTATGAAAATAGTATGGAGCATTGTTTTAATAATCGTGACATTTGCATTAGGGTTTTATTTATTTACTGCAGAGAGAAATAAATCATTAAATAATTCCGGAATAGATAAACTTAATTTATCTGATAATCTAAAGACTCAAGGACAAAATAATCAAATAACACAAGAAGAAGAAATAGTTTCGCAAAAAGAAAATCAAATTATTAACAATCAAATAGACAATAAAAAAATTATGCAAGCAATATTACAAACAAATAAAGGAAATATTACAATAGAATTTAATCCTTCTACACCAAAAACTGTAGAGAATTTTATTAATTTAGCAAAAAAAGGTTTTTATGATGGTATAAAATTTCATCGTGTAATAAAAGATTTTATGAATCAAGGAGGGGATCCTCTTACAAAAGATGATACAAAAAAAGATTCTTGGGGTACTGGAGGGCCTGGATATAAATTTGATGACGAAATAAATTCTAATAATAGAAATGATATAGCTACTATATCAATGGCAAATGCAGGACCAAATACAAATGGAAGTCAGTTTTTTATCAATGTTGCAGCAAATAATTTTTTAGATACAAAACATACAGTATTTGGAAAAGTTATTAGTGGTCTTGATGTAGTAAAGAAAATAAATGAAGTAAAAACAGATGCAAATGACAGACCAATAGAGCCAGTTATTTTAGAGAGTATTACTTTAAAATAAATAAACTTATACATAAATTTGCCTTTTTTTTATTTTAATCTTATAATAGCTGAAAGCCTTTTGGCTTTTAAGGGTTTAATACCCTTTATTTTTATGGATAAATCTGACAAAGATTTAAAAAATATTGACAATTCTTGGTGGAAGCTAGCAATGTTTTTTTATTCAAAAGTAACTTCTTGGATAATATTACCCTTAATTGTAGCTTTTTTTACAGGTAAATATTTTAAAAAATCAACAGGAAGTGAAGTGCTGTTTTTTATTTTGATATTTTTTGCTTTTTGTATAACTTGTTTTGGAATATATAGAGAAATAAAAATATATCAAAAAAGTATTTTTTTTGATAAAAAAGAAGATAAAAAAGAGTAATTTTTCTAATAATAAAATAAAAAAATGAGTATAAGTGAAACAATAGATAATCAAACAACAGAGCCAGTTCATGAAGTTACTATTTTTGCAGAACCAGTTTTTCATATTGGTCCGGAATCAGGTGGACTCAGTGTTACAAATTCACTTCTCACTTCTTGGCTTGCTGTTTTTATAATATTAATATTTTCTTTAATTATTAAAATAAATCTTAAAAAAATACCAAATAAACTTCAACATATTTTTGAGATTTTATTAGAAGGAGCATTATCACTTTGTGATCAGGTCACTAATGATAGAAAAATTACAGAAAAAATCTTTCCATTAGTTTTTGCTATATTTATTTTTATTTTAATAAATAATTGGATAGGAATTTTCCCTTTTATTGGCTCTGTGGGATATATTTTAAACGAAGGAACTTACAGTGTCTTTGTTCCGTTTTTTAGAGGTGGAACTGCAGACATAAATACGACACTAACACTGGGTTTGATTTCTGTTATAGGTTCTAATGTTTTTGGTATAGTCACACTTGGTCTATGGAAAACATTAAATAAATATGTTAAATTAGAAGAACTGGGGTCTATTGTGAAAAAAGTGAGAAAGGACCCTAGTGTGCTTATTGTAGCCCCGATCTCATTTTTTGTTGGAATTATCGAGTTTATAGGAGAAGTAGCTAAAATCGCCTCACTTTCTTTCCGATTATTTGGAAACATATTTGCAGGAGAAGTCTTACTTTCTTCTATGGCAGCAATATTTGCTTTTGTGTTACCAACACCTTTTTTATTTCTTGAAGTTTTTATTGGTCTGATACAAGCACTTATATTTAGCTTGCTTTCAGCTGTTTATTTTACAATAGCGGCACAAGATCATGGAGAACATGAAGAAAGTCATATAGAAAAACATGATGAAAAGTTGGTGAATGTTTAAAAATTTCCGCCTCAACGGCGGATCAGCCGAAGAGGCTGAATTATAAATTAGTCGAATTATTATTAAAGTTAAGAGGCACTAGGGGGATAGGCGCTAGGCTCTAGCAAAAAATGCTAATACCTAAAGTCTAATACCTAAAGCCTAATAAAAAAATGGAAAAAGAAATAGTTAGTACAGTTGTTGATTTGGCTCCACTTGCAAAGTCCTTAGCGATAGGTCTTCCTGCTGTGGGTGCAGCACTCGGTATCGGTATGATAGGTGCAAAAGCTATGGAGTCTATAGGTAGAAATCCAGAAGCAGCAGGAAAGATATTGGTTCCTATGCTTTTGGCTTCAGCTTTCGCAGAAGCGGTGGCTATTTATGGTTTGGTTATTGCATTTTCAATTAAATAGGCGTTAGGAAATTAGGCACTAGGAAACTAGCTAAAGCCTAAAGCCTAAAGCCTAAAGCCTTTATGGACGAACTTATACAAACATTTCATATAGATTGGAAATTGATGCTTGCTCAAGTTTTTAATTTTGGCTTGGTTTTTTTGGCATTATATTTTTTAGCTTCCAAACCACTTAGTAAATTGATAAAAGAAAGAACAGAAGAGATAACCATAGGACTTTTGAATGCAAAAGAAAGTTCTCAAATTAAAAAAGAAATGGAAACAAGGTATAGTGAAATAATAGCCAAAGCAAAAATAGAAGCTGATAAAATCTTTAAAGATGCTAAAGAAGAAGCAATAGTTAAAAAAACAGAAATATTAGAAGATGCAAAAAAAGAGGTATTTTTTATGATAGACAGTGGCAAGAAAAGCCTTGAGAGAGAAAAGACAAAAATGGTAGAAGATGCAAAAAAAGAAATTGTTTCTTTGGTTATTAAAACCACAGAAAAAATGTTGGGTTCACAAATCTTAGAAGATTCGTTTAGTCAAAAAGTTACAAAAGAATTAAATACTTTATAAAATGTCTATTATATCAAATCAAAACATAGCCGAGGCGATATACTTAGCTTCAAAAGATGAAACAAATAGAAATATTTCTTTTTTTGTGAACAAAGTTATAAAGTTTTTATCTTGCAAGAGACTTCTCTTGAGAAGCAAGGATATTTTAAATTTATTAGAAAAAATTTTTAATGAAGAGAGGGGACTTGTTTATGCTAAAATATCAAGTAAAGAAACATTAAATACGCAAACAAAAAAAGAGCTTAATCTTTTATTGAGTAAAAAATACAATGCAAAAGAGATTTTATTTTCTGAAAGTTTAAATGAAAAATTACTTGGTGGTTTCAAAATAGAAATTAAAAATGAAATAATAGATTTGACGATTCATAATAAATTAAAAAAGTTACAAGAATATTTAACAATAAAAAAATGAGTAAAAATGATATTGTAGAAAATTTAAGAAGAGAAATAGAAAACTTTTCTTTTGAAGCAAAGGTTGAAAAAATCGGCCACGTTATAGAAGTATATGATGGTATTGCAAAGTGTAATGGACTAACAGATGTAAAATCTTCTGAAATGGTTACTTTTTCTGGTGGAGAAGAAGGCGTTGTTCTTAATTTAGAAGAAGACACAGTTGGAGTTATCATTTTAAAAGATTTTTCAAAAATCAAAGAAGGTGATGAGGTAAGATCAACTGGACGTATTTTAGAAGTTCCTGTTTCTGATTTTATACTTGGACGAATATTAAATGCACTTGGCCATCCGATAGATGGAAAAGGGGAGATATCAACTCAAAATGGAAAAACTGCAAAAAGTTATCCTGTTGAGAAAATCGCTCCAGGAGTCGTCACTCGTAAAAGTGTGGATCAACCAGTAGTGACTGGTATCAAAGCAATCGATGCACTTATTCCTATTGGTCGTGGTCAGAGAGAGCTCATTATCGGAGATAGACAAACAGGAAAAACGGCTATTGCAATAGACGCTATTTTAAATCAAAAAGGCCAAAATATGATTTGTGTGTATGTATCTATTGGCCAAAAAGATTCTAAGCTTCGTAAACTTCAAACTAGACTCGAAGAAGGAGATGCGATGGATTATACCGTAATAGTCTCAGCAGGATCTTCCGAACCAGCTGCACTTTCTTATATTGCTCCTTATACTGGTGTTTCTATAGCTGAATATTTTATGGATCAAGGGCGTGATGTTTTAATAATCTATGATGATTTATCCAAACACGCTGTAGCATATCGAGAAATTTCTCTACTCTTGCGTCGTCCACCAGGCAGAGAAGCATATCCTGGAGATGTTTTTTATTTACATTCACGTTTATTGGAACGTGCTTGTAGAAGAAATGAAAATTATGGTGGTGGATCTATCACAGCACTACCTATAATCGAAACTCAAGTAGGAGATGTGTCAGCTTATATTCCGACAAATGTTATTTCAATTACAGATGGACAAATTTTCTTGGAAACTGATCTTTTTTATAAAGGTATTCGTCCTGCCATAAATGTAGGTCTTTCTGTTTCTCGCGTTGGTTCTAATGCTCAAATAAAAGCTATGAAAAAAGTTGCAGGAACACTCAAACTTGACCTTGCGCAATTTAGAGAACTCGAAGCTTTTTCTCAATTTGGATCTGATTTAGATGAGGCAACAAAAAGTCAACTTGAGCGTGGGAAAAGAGCTGTAGAAGTATTGAAACAACCACAATATGCTCCTGTGGCAATAGAAAATCAAGTGGTTATACTTTATTCTTTAGTAAAAGGATATTTAGATGATATATCAATAGATAAAATTAAAGATTTTGAAGAAGGTCTTGTTCAGTATGTGCAAAGAAATGCAAAAGTTTTTCTTAAAGAAATAAAAGAAAAGAAAATATGGTCAGATAAAGGCGAAGAAGAACTTAAGAAAGCGATAGAAGACTTTAAAACATCTTTTAATAAATAAATTTATAAAAAATATGTTAATATAAATATATGTCAAAGGAATTAGAGATAATTAAAAAAAAAATTACTGAAAACAAAGCGTATTTGCGAGAAATATATGGTGTGGAAGAGATAGGCCTTTTTGGTTCGTATACACGAGGAGAACAAACACCAGAAAGTGATGTTGATGTAGTTGTTACACTCAATCAAAAAAAAGTTTCCGTCGGATTATTTGAATTCTGTAATTTAGAGCGTTTTCTTGAAAATCTATTGAACAAGAAAGTAGATTTAGTAACCAAAAGAAGCATTCGTCCAGCTTTTCAGAAATATATTTTACCCACTATTTTATATATATGAGTACTGTAAAAACAATAGAAGCATATAAAGAAGAAATTATTTATGCCATTAATGAGATAGAAAAATATACCACAGGACTTAGTATGCCTCAATTTATACGAGATACGAAAACATACAATGCGACAATGATGTGCTTGGCTTTAATCGGAGAAACTACTTCAAAATTTCCACAATCTGTGCGTGACCAAAGTCCAAACATTCCATGGGGTGATATTATCGGACTACGTAATAGAATTAGTCATGATTATTTTGGGCTTGATGAAGAAGTAATATGGAAAACAATAAAAGAAAGTTTACCAGAATTCAAAA
>JBBUAC010000042.1:0-5369 GCA_038061035.1 Patescibacteria group bacterium | reverse complement strand
CATTTATCTATTTCCTTTTTGCAAAGAATGGTATAATTAATAAATGCTGAAAAAAATAATATTAAAATTAACGAGTATAAAGTACTCGGGTGATTCAATTGGTGATGATATTCGTGTGGAGATTAAATTTTTTGAAAAGTTATTTATTTTTGAACAGAAAATAAAATTAGGAACAATATTTGAGTTGGATCGAGAAATCGGACGATTAGAAACTAATAACGATATTTTTGAGGCTCCTATTCGTATTAAAATTACAGAAAAAGATTTAATTTTTAGTGATACGGGAGAGATTTATGGCAGTATTAAAATTAATACTACTAGTATAGAGTTACAAAGATTTAATTTTCAAATTGAAGTTCAAGAACGAAATAAAATTATCAGCAAATCCACTGCTATTTTTTTAATTACTTTAGAAGCTGAAGTAATCAATCCGAATCATCTTGAACTTCGACCTTATAATTCTCGTAAATCAGGGGAAAACTATAATCGTTTTGACACTGATATTATAAATGCTGTAAATGATTGGAATAATGAATTTTCTAAACAAGACAACCCTCCACCAATTTTGCTTGACCCAAATTTAGTTAAGGCAATGATATATGTGGAAAGCAAGATGGGTTATTTTGAGACAAAAAAGAATGCTTATCCAAGTTATCCTGATATTATGCAAGTAGCCGACCCACTAAATCCTGCTATATATACTTTAAAAAATATTTTTAATCCAAATCCTTCTGTTAACAAAATAGCTACTGAATACGAAATAGTAAATGGTGAGGAAATACTTCTTGAATACAAAGAAATTAATATTATTCAACATAAAGATAGTATTTATTGGGGTATTAGATGGCTATATCATAAAGCTCAAGTTAATAATAATACAAATGGCATTTGGTCGCGTAGTTGGAGAACTTGGAGACAAGCGGTAAATAAATATAATGGAAAGGGAGATAAAAAATATGAAAATAAGGTTTTTAATATTTATGAGAATGGTATAGGTGAGCGAAATTATAAACTTTGGGGTTCAGCGTTTATACTATTATTAGTTTTCGTTTCCGGGTCTTTTTTTATAGATAATGATAAATTAGATGATTTATTTATAGATTTTAAAGATAATCGTGCAGTTGTTATAGATACAAGTTACAAACCCGCAAAATATATTGATTTAACAGATAAAGCATTAATATTAAATCGCACTTTGTATTCTTCTGCATATTGTAAATTTGCAAAAGATTTATGGCTAGCAGAGGATGTATTAAAAAATTGTACCTATACTGTTGGTTCAAACTCATCCAATTTATGGTCTATTAAATTGTCTGATGGCGGTTATAGTTGGAGTCCAAAAGATAGGGATGCCGAAATTATTGGTCATGATTCTGAAACTGATGGACCATATTATGTTGCATATGAAAAAAGTGATATTGGTGATTTAAATAATGATTCTAGGAATGACGCTGTAGTTGTAGTTAGATTAAATAATGGCGGTAATGCCATGATTCGTAATATAATAGTTTTAGTACAAGATAGCGATGGAGAAATGGAGCAATATGCAAGTTATATTATAGAAGATAGAGAAGAAGTAGAAGGTCTATACATAAATCACGGTATTATTTCAGCAAATGTAATAATAAAATCTGAAGATGATCCTGCTTGTTGTGCTTCTGTGTATGATACTTATAGATTTAAAATTACAAAATAATATAATAAATGATAAATAGGGTCAGCCATCATTTACTCATTTATAAAAATTTCTGTAAAATTTTATTACAGGGTATAATATAAAAATGGTTACAAAACATTTTTTTAAGGCATTGATTGGTTTTGTCAGTATTATAATTATAGTGCTTATTGGGGTTTTTTTGGTGAGCTACTTTGAAGAAGAGGGGAATTTGGATATTTTTAATAAAATGATTTCATCAGTTGCAAATTAGAAATATTGTGATATAGTAAAATTGTTTCCGCAAAGACAATAGGGATTTCAATTAGGAATTTCAAATTAAGAATTACGAATTTTAATTCATCATTCGTAATTGATAATTTTTAATTGATCTTAACTCCTATTTAGTGGGTCGATATTTTGCGGCGAAAGCCGTTTTTTTAATTCTCCTTTTTGAGGAGTACCCTTTAGGGGGAGGTGGAAGTATTTATCCACCCCGTCTCGGATTACCGAGCCACCCCTCAAGAGGGGAATAAATTACTTATGTTAACAAAAAATAAAAAAGAAGAAATAATTAAAAAATTAAGTAAAGCAATCAAAGAATCTGTGTCTGTTACTTTTGTAAATTTTCATGGCTTAAATGTTGGCGAAGAAAGTATTCTTCGTAGAGATTTGAGAAATCAAGGTGTAAATTATAAAGTTTCAAGAAAGACTTTATTGAAAAGAGTGTTAACAGGTGTCGCAACAGGAGAAATGCCTGCATTGCCAGGTGAAGTTGCTGTGGCATATTTGTCTAAAAATGAAGGGAATTCTGTAGATGAAATTGCACCAGCAAGAGAGATTTATAATTTCCAAAAAACACACAAAGGATTACTTGAAATATTGGGTGGAATTTTTGAAGGTAAATTTATAAATGTAGAAAAAATGACAGAAATAGCTACAATACCAAGTAGAGAAGTATTGTTGTCTAAGATAGCATTTTTATTAAAATCACCAATGCAAAGACTTGCTATTGCGGTGAATGAAGTAGGGAAAATTAAAAAATAAAAAGGCACTAGGCCGTAGGCACTAGGCGCTAGCTAAAAATGCTAATGCCTAAAGCCTAATGCCTAAAGCCTATTAAAAACAATGACAAAATTTGATCAATTTATGAAAGATCTTGAGAGTGCGTCGGTTTTAGAATTGAATGATCTAGTGAAAGCAATTGAAGAAAAGTTCGGAGTTTCAGCTCAAGCTGTGGCAGCATCGAGTGCTTCTGCATCGGCTGCTCCAGTAGAAGAGGAAAAAGATTCATTTACAGTTGTACTTACTTCATCTGGAGAACAAAAAATTGCTGTGATGAAAGTGGTTAAAGAAGTTTTGGGCCTCGGATTAAAAGAAGCAAAAGATTTAGTTGACGGCGCTCCTACAACATTGAAAGATGGAATGAAAAAGGCAGAAGCAGATGAATTTAAGAAAAAATTAGAGGAAGCGGGAGCAAAAGTCGAGCTTAAATAAAATACTCGACTTTTGAGCCGGAGCACGACGGTGCGAGGTGGGGTCGCGCAAAATTCCAGCAGGAATTTATGTGTGACAAAGTTGAATTGAAATAATAAAAAAAACGGAAGCAAGGCTTCCGTTTTTTTTGTTTACTTTTTCAAAAAAAGCTTTATAATACGAGGATGGATACTTTGGGGAAAATTATGGGTAGTTTAGCAAGAATAAAAATAATGCGACTTTTCTTATTAAACAAAGGAAAGATATTTGAAAATCAAGATATTGTAAAACGAAGTAGAGTAAATTCTAATGTTATAAGACGAGAGTTAAAGCTTTTGGAATCTGTAAATTTTATAAAAAATCGTATAAATGGTTGGTCTTTCAATTCTCTTTTTAAGTATATAAAAGAATTTGAAAGTTTATTATTAAGCGCAGATACTTTAGATGAGCAAGCAATAGTAGATAATTTTAAAAAAGTAGGACGGGTGAAGCTTTTAGTAGTTAGTGGTATATTTATAAAAAAGAAAGACAGTAGGGTGGACTTATTGATCGTCGGAGACAAAATGAATAAAAGTAGAATAGAAGAATGTATTCGTAAACTTGAAGCTGAAATTGGTGCGGAGATTGTATATGCTATTTTTGAAACAAAAGAATTTATTTATAGATTAAATATGTTTGATAAATTGGTGCGAGATATTATAGATTTTCCGCATAAGATTATTTTGCAATCAAAAGAGTTATCCACATATACTTTAAAAAAGCTGTAAAAATTGGTATAATGAATTTATTATTAATTTTTAAGGTCGTTTAACATACAGGCACTAGGCGTTAGGCACTAGGCGCTAGCTAAATTAAAAAAGCTAAAGCCTAAAGCCTAAATTTCCTAAAGCCTAAACATTATGAATAATATTTGGATTACTTGGGGTAATGTATTTAATGCGTCCTTCCAAGAGTTGTGGTGGGGATTTATTCAATTTGCTCCAAAGCTTATAATTGCAATTCTTCTCTTTATTATTGGTTGGGTATTAGGAAATCTTATTGCGAAAGCATTTGAGCAAGTTTTTGCTTCACTTAAGATTGATAAACTTTTTGCTTCTGTGGGAGCAGATGATTTATTTAGAAAAGCAGGGGTAAGTCTTAATTCTGGGTATTTTATTGGACAAATCGTAAAATGGTTTGTAATTATTATTTTCCTATTACCTTCTCTTAATTTGGTAGGACTTGATTCTATCGGAGGTTTTTTGAAAGATGATGTTTTGGGATTTTTGCCTAGGGTTATTGTCGCTGCTTTTGTTTTGATTATTGCTACTATAGTTTCGGAAGCTTTGTCAAAAACTATCGTAGCTGGAGCAAAATCTATGAACCTTCGTTCAGCGCATATGCTCGGCACTGTTTCTAAATATGCTGTTTGGGTTTTTGCTTTTATAATTGCATTAGGTCAGCTTGGAGTCGCTTCAGCTTATATGCAAATTCTATTCTCTGGAATTATTGCTATGATAGCTCTCGGCGGCGCTTTGGCATTTGGTCTAGGAGGTAGAGATGCTGCAGCTAGATTTATTTCAAAAATAGGTCAAGAAGTTTCTGAAAAATAAAATGGAAGACTTTAACAAAAAACTTATTTAAGAACAATTTAATGAATTTAAAAAAAGACAGTATCATCTTACATTCTCTGAGCGTATTTCTTTTTTAAAAAGAATAATTGAAAAAATAGAAGACAAAAAAAGTTCTGAGTTTCATAAAGCTAATGCATATTTAGAGGAACTTTTAGATATTCAAACTTCAACAAGATTTAAAAAAGAAAATAGAAAATAATAAAATATTATTTATTTTTTACTTAAAAAAGATGTCATTTATTTGACATCTTTTTTTTGTTGGTATTTTTATCCCCAAGTTATAAACATATTTTTAAAAGTCTGTGTTTGACTTATTTTTTTGTTTAGTTTATACTCTTTAAACCAGTATGAATACATTAAGAAACAGTTTAAAAGGTCGGCCCTAATAGATTTTTCTTAAGTCTATCGGCCGCCTAAAAGGCGGTTTTTTATTTACCCTGAGCAACTTGTCTCGAGTATTGTCGAGAGAAGTCGAAGGGTTTGCGGCAAGGCTTGAATATTTGACAACTTAAATCCTGTCCCAACGATTAGATGGGTCTTTTGTGTTGGAGACAGGAGAAATTCTTTTTGTTTGGTTACCAGAGCGGTCTGGGGAAATAATCAGATGAATAGAATAAAAGCGCATT
>JBBUAC010000041.1:0-2827 GCA_038061035.1 Patescibacteria group bacterium | reverse complement strand
CTAATAAAATAAATGCTCAAATCCTAAAAGCTTTAAATTGGCGTTATGCAGTAAAGACATTTGACCCTAATAAAAAAGTAAGTAAAGAAAATATTCAGACTATATTAGAATCTGCTCGGCTTTCACCTAGTTCTATGGGAGTTGAAATGTGGAAATTTATTGTTGTAAAAAATAAGAAAAAAAGAAAAAAATTACGGGAAGCAGGATATAATCAACCCAAAATTACAGATGCATCTCATTTGATAGTTATTGCCTATAGAATAGATGGGGAAAATATAATTAAAGAGAGATTAAAAAGAACTGCAAAAATACAAAAACAAAAATTAGATGAGCTTTCTCTTTTAAAAAATATGCTTGAAACTTCTATAATAGATAAAATAAAAAATGGGAATTTAGAATCTTGGGCAAAAATGCAAGCATATATACCACTTGGAATTATGATAATGAGTGCTTCTATCCTTGGTATAGATAATTGCCCTATGGAAGGATTTGAAAATGATAAAGTAGATGAAATATTAAATTTAAAAAGAAAAAACTTAAAATCTATTACGATGCTCGCTCTCGGATATAGGGGTAAAGATATTGAAAGCACAAAACCTAAAGTCCGCAGAAATTTTAATGAAGTAATACAATTTATTTAAAAATTGCTTAAAAAGTATTTTTATAATAATCTAAACTTATTGGGAGATCGTCTAATGGTAGGAAATATGATACAATATACTAATGCCAAGCAGTTGGAATAAAGGTCAAACTAAATATACAAATATTTCCGTCAAAAAAATTTCTGACACAATGAAACATAAAAAAATTGATAATTTTAAGTTATGGAGAGACAAAATGAAAATTGAAGGAAAGATAAAATCAAAATATTCACCTTTAAAAAAAGACGGAGACCTAGCTGAACTTATTGGTGTGGTTTTAGGTGACGGGCATATTTGTTCGTATTCTAGAACTGAAGAATTAAGAATTATTTCAAATTCAAACAACCAAGAATTTGTTGTTAGATACGCTAAAATTATAGAAAAAGTTTTTAATAAAAAACCATATATTAGAAATAGTAATCAAACCAATTCAACAATAATAGGTTTATATGAAAAATATATTAGTGATCGTATAAAAATACCTATTGGTTCTCGTAAATATCTAAAAATTACAGTACCTATTTGGATTTTGAAAAATAAAAAATATATAGTAAGGTATCTTAGAGGTTTATATGAAGCAGAAGGTAGTTTTTGTATACACAAACCCACGTATACATATAAATTTTTGTTTGCAAACAAAAATGAAACTTTACTTAGTAATGTTTATTCTTTAATGAAAAAGATTGGCTTTCATCCACACAGAAGTACTTATCAGATACAAATATCGAAAAAGAAAGAAGTGTTCGATGCTATAAAAGTTTTAGGGTTTAGAAAATATAAATAGCATAAATATTGCGGGATCTTCTAATGGTAGGAATATGGACTCTGAATCCATCAATCTAGGTTCGAATCCTAGTCCCGCAGCTGTAAATCAAAAATTAATTAAAAAGTTATAAAACTTATTTTATATAATCTATTTTTATAATAGCAGTGTTTGGACACATTGGAATATCATAAAATAAATTTATGTCTTTACCTGTTTTAATTATCTCAATCATTCCAGCGACACTTGCATGACTTACTAATAAAATATTTTCTGATGAATTAGATAATCTTTTTATACAAGAATTAATCCTTTTATAAAACTCCTTAGGCTTTTCTGCGTTCTTAGTATTTATTAAAACAGAAGAAAATTATGAATTATAAAAATTTCTATTACAAAAATGACCCATACGGGTGATTTTTGATGAGAAAATTTAATTATTCTTACGGCGTAAGAGGTGCTGTAGTTCCCGTTTCTGGTGTTACATTTTTATTGTAATCTTTCATCATTTTTACACGATCAAAATCATCTCCATAACCTCGCATCATATTATAATAAGGATGTCCAAATTTATATCCACTTCTCATTTGACCATATTGCACACCAAAACAAAATATAATTATAACAATGATAATCCAAAAAATCACTCTTACAATACTGTGACTTTTGCAACAGCCACCCCACATACCCATACCACACTTTTTCTTACAACATCCGCCACAAGCATCTGTATTGTTTGTATTTTTTTCCTCTTCCATATTTTTAATAAAATTATTTTTTTAATACTTTCGACTTAGATATATTATAACAAATCCTGTTATAATAAGATAGTAAAAAGTAAAATTATTATTTTTTAATCTAAAATTGTTATTTTATAGGGTTATTTTAAAAAATTAATTATGAAAAAACTTGTTTTTAAAAATATACAAATAATAAAATATATTTTTTCTGGGGGCTTAGTTACGGCTTCTAATTTATTAATACTTTTTATAAGTGTTCATTATTTAAAATTATGGTATCTTATATCTTCAGTAATCGCTTTTTGTTTTGGAGTTTCTATAAGTTATATACTTCAAAAATTTTTTACATTTAAAAATTACGAATTAGAAAATATACATAAACAATTTTTAAATTTTTTTATTTTTGCTCTTATAATGCTTGTCTTTAATACTTTGTTAATGTATGTCTTCGTTGATATAATAAAAATATGGTATTTACTTGCGCAAGCAGTATCTTCAATACTTATCGCTTTTATAAATTATACTTATTTTAACAAAGTTATATTCAAAAAAATAAAACACAGTGACTAAAAAATCCAAAGTTATCGTTATATTGCCTGCTTTTAATGCTGAAAAAACATTAGAGAAAACGGTATTAGAAATACCAAAAAATATTGTAAGTGAAATTATATTAGTAGATGATG
>JBBUAC010000040.1:0-7700 GCA_038061035.1 Patescibacteria group bacterium | reverse complement strand
GAATATCCTATTTGTGGTGCTGCTATTGCTACGCCATCATCTTGACTTGCGAGTGACAAAAACATTTCTTTTATCACTTTTTTTATTTTTAGAGTTTGTATTTTAGGTAAAGGTATTTCTTTTGCAATTTTCCTTAAGACAGGCTCTTCTTTTTGGAGAATTTTTTTCATTTTTATTTAATTTTCTTAAGATATTCTAAAAGCTCATCAATTTTTATAGTATCCTGTGATCTATTTGACATATCTCTCACGATAACAGAGTTATCGATAGCTTCTTTTACTCCAAAAATAATAGCATAAGGAATTTTTAATTTTTCTGCAATAGAAAGCTGAGAGCCAAGTGAATCTTTTGAGAGAGATTGTGCTATGGGAATATGAGCCTTGCGTAATATCTCAATTATATTTAAACTTTTTAATTTTGCTTCAGAGCCGAGTTGTATAAAATAAATTTTTGGTTTTTTGATTATACGAGGGAAAAGTTTTTTATACCAAGATGCTGCTATTATCCTATCAACTCCTATGGATATACCTACAGCAGATACTTCTTTTTTTCCACCAAGACCACGTGCTAGATAATCGTAACGTCCTCCTCCTGCTATTGCAAGTGGTATAATTTCTTCTCCGCTTACTTCTGTTGGTGTATTTTCTATAATTTCAAAAACAGTACGTGTATAATACGAAAGTCCACGAACTAGATTTTTATTTATATTATATTCTATACCCATTCCTTCTAAATATTCTAATACTTCTTTAAAGTGTTTTTTACAAGAAGAACAAAGAAAGCTGATAGAATCTGGTGCATGTTCATTTATTATTTTTGTTTTTTCTTCTTTTGAGTCTAATATGCGAAGTGGATTTGTTTTTAACCGTTCGCAATCAATTGTTGGTAAATTATTTATATTTTTTTTGTAATAACTTATAAGTTCTTTTATATATACATTTCTGCATTCTTTGTCCCCGATTGAATTTATGTCTACTGAAAGATTTGTAGCTCCTGCTTCTTCCAATATAATTGTGCCTACTTTTATAATCAATGCGTCCACTATACTTTTATCACTTCCCAATGAGTCTAAATCAAATTGAAAAAATTGACGATAGCGTCCACGTTGAGGTTTGTCATGTCTAAAAATAGGGCCATATTGATAAAACATTACAGGTTGTGGCATATTTTGCATACCGTGTTCTATATAAGCTCTCATAAGTGAAGCAGTGTGTTCTGGGCGTAATGCCAAATAGTCTCCACCTTTTGTTTTTAAAGAATACATTTCCTTGTCTATAATATCAGTACCTTCTCCTACACCCTTTGTAAAAACCTCCTCATATTCCATTATTGGTGTTTCTATTGGCTTGAAGCCATAATATATTGCTACTTCTTGAGCTTTTTCAAAAAATCCTTGAAAATTATAATATTCATCATTCATAATATCCCGCATTCCTTTTGGAGAAGACAAGTCTTTTAATTTATTTTTACTTTCTTTATTTATTTTTACTTTTTTCATTTTATTTTAGATAAGAAATTTATATTTCTTATATTAAATTATTTATTAATAATTTTTAATATATTTACCCGGAAATATATCTATTTTTTTTATTGGCAAAAGTCTTAAAAATGCTTTTCCTACAATTAATTTTTCTTGTACTGCACCCCAATATCTGGAATCAGAACTTTGATTTCTATTGTCTCCTAAAACATAATATTCATCATTTTTTAATTCATAATGTATATTATTATTTGATATATTTTTTACAAATGGTTGATCAAGGTTAAATCCTTCTTTATGTTCTTCATTTATAATGGTTACGGTATTGCCATTTATCTCTACTGTTTCATTTGGTAAGCCTATTATTCTTTTAATAAAAAATTTCTTAGTGTCATTTGGATATCTGAAAATCACAACATCGTATCTTTTTGGATCTTCCAATCTATAAGATATTTCGTCTACTATTAAATATTCTCCATTTAAAAAAGTAGGGGACATAGATGCTCCAGAGACTATAAATGGTTGTGCTATGAAAATACGTATAGGTATGACTACAAGGATAGCGATCACAGCAAAGCGGACTAATTCCCAAAATGATTCTTTTTTAGATAATTCTTTTTCCATTAGAACATTCTAACACAAAAAAATCTTGACACCTTGCAATTGTTGTTTTGTAATAATAAATTGCAAAATAAATATAACTTAGTTATTATATAAATATGAAATTAATTGTTGGATTAGGAAATCCTGGAAAAGAATATGAAAATACTCGTCACAATACAGGGCGTATTTTAATTAATTTAATAGAAGAAAAATTAGATAAAAATATTAAATTTTTTATGCCAGATAATTTTATGAATAATTCTGGAGTAACAGTAGCCAAATTGATAAAATCTAAGAAAGATTTGAAGGATTTGATAGTTATTTATGATGATATAGATTTGCCAATAGGAAGGATGAAGATATCTTTTGATAGATCCTCTGGTGGACACAATGGCCTAGAATCTATTATTAAGAAATTAAAATCAAAAGAGTTTTTAAGAATAAGGATAGGTATTTGTCCAGTTACACCAAGTGGTAAAATGAAAAAACCAAAAGGGGAGGATAAAGTTATCAAATTTATTCTTGGAGAATTTAAAAAACCAGAATTAGAAATACTTAAAAAACTTTCAAAAAAAGTCGCCGAAGTTATAGAGATGATTTACAAAGAAGGAAAAGACAAGGCTATGTCTTTGTATAATTAGAACAAATACAACCCCCAAACCCCCTTGTCAGGGGAGGATCAATACGGTTTCCCCCTGACAAGGGGGATTAAGGGGGTTGTATTTTGGGGTTGTGTTATATCTCTTTCACTGCTTCTATTATGATGCTTTTTTCTCCATTTCGGAGGGATACTTTTCCAGAGAAGGCAATACATTTTTCTGGAA
Organism: Patescibacteria group bacterium; assembly: GCA_038061035.1. Taxonomy (GTDB): domain Bacteria; phylum Patescibacteriota; class Minisyncoccia; order Phycocordibacterales; family UBA9973; genus UBA9973. The sequence goes on along the minus strand of JBBUAC010000040.1, from coordinate 4,793 downwards.
CTAATATATCTATTGAATTTTTGAAAACTGTAGGAAAAGCTACGACTTCTATACTATCTGTTAAATCTGATATTTTCAAAAATGCCATCCTTTCATTTTTTTTAGTTACGACTTGTCTTGTGCTTTCTATAATACCAGCTATTGTTACAGAAAAGCCATTTTTAATTTCTTTTTTTATTTTTTTAATATTCATATCTTTACTTTCTAATTTTTCTCGCAAACGATCTAGTGGATGTCCTGAAACATAAAGACCTAATAGTTCTTTTTCCCAAGTTAATTTTTCTGTTTGAGTTGCAGATGTAGCTTTTTTTAATTTCAATTCGCCAACTTTTATTTTACTAGTTTCACCAAAAAGTGAATTTTGATTTTCACTTTGTTTACCAAATTCTTTATTGTAAAAAAGCATATCTTCAAGATTAAAAATTAGTGATCCACGTTCTCCAAAATCATCCATACTTCCTGACTTGATCAATGCTTCCATAGACTTTTTATTTAAATTTTTGTGTTTAATTCTATCTAGAAAATCAGTAATTGATTTATATTTTCCGCCACCTTCCGGAGGGTTTTTTCTTTCTTGTATGATAGCATCAGAAATATCTGTGCCTAGATTTTTTATAGTATAAAGACCAAACCTTATTTTTCCTATTTCTTTTGTAGTACCAGAAGAAGGATCTATTTGATTATCTTTGAGTACAGTAAAACCACCATAACTTTCATTTATATCAGGTGGTAAAACTGATATATTCATATTTTTACACTCTTTTATAATTTCAGCAATTTTATCCACATCACCGGATTCAGCAGTTAAAATTGCAGTCATATATTCTATAGGATAGTTTGCCTTCATATATGCTGTTTGATATGCTACCTTACCATAACTTGCAGCGTGAGCTTTGTTGAATCCATAAGCTTGAAATGGTTCAAAAAGCTTCCAAAGTTTTTCAGCAAATTCTTTTGTTTGACCATTTTCGACTATCCCACTTGTAAATTTTTCATATTGCGCGGCCATTTCTTTTGGAATTTTTTTACCGACAGCTTTACGAAATTTATCGGCTTCCTTCCAATCATAACCAGCGAGTTCTATCGCAGAAAAAAGAAGGTCATCTTGGTAAACTATCAATCCGTAAGATTCTTTTAAATATTTTTTCATTCTTGGGTCTAAATATTTTACAAGTTCTCTATTGTGTTTTCGTTTTATGTATTCTGGAATTATTTCCATAGGTCCTGGACGATAAAGTGCCACCATAGCATTTATGTCGTGTATTGAAGTTGGTTTTAATTCTTTTAAATATCTTGTCATACCTCCACCATTTAATTGGAATAATCCTTCTGTTTGACCTTTTGCGAGTAAAGAAAAAGTTTTTTTATCATTCAATGGAATTCGTTCAATATCTATTTCTATATCATAGAATTTTTTTACTAATTTAATAGCATCACTTAATATTGCCAAATTTCTAATTCCAAGAAAATCAAATTTTAAAAGTCCAGCTTCCTCTACGCTATACATATCATACTGAGTAATCACCTTTCCACCTTTTGGGTCAAATTGTGTAGGCACATATTCATAGAGAGGCTTTGGTGATATTACGACACCAGCTGCATGGACTGAAATGTGTCTTACGCACCCTTCCAATTTTTTTGCCAAGTCCAATATTTCTCTAGTATCTTTTTCTTGTTTATAAGCATCTTTTAATTCAGAAACAATTTCCATTGCATGATCTATGGTCATAGGCATTCCTTGTGAACCCATAGGTATCATTTTTGAAATTCTATCACCAATATTGTAAGGATAGCCTAGGGCTCGCGCGACATCACGCACTGCGCCGCGCGCCATCATCGTACCAAAAGTACCTATTTGTGCGACATTTTCTTCTCCATATTTTTGTTTAACATATTCTATCATTTCATCTCTGCGATTATCAGCAAAATCCATATCAATATCAGGAGGTGAGGGACGAAATGGATTTAAAAATCTTTCAAAGGGGAGTTTGTATTCTATTGGATCTACATTTGTAATTCCTAAAAGATAAGTGACCATAGAACCAGCGACAGAACCTCGGATAGTTGTCAAGATACCATTTTCTTTTGCATATTTAAGTAAATCTCCAACAACTAAAAAATACGGTGCATATCCTTTATCTAAAATAATTTTTAATTCATATTCCACTCTTTCTATTATTTCTTTAGATTGTTCTATATTAAGACGAGCAAAACCATCATAAGCAAGCTCTCTTAATTTTTCATCATAAGTTTTATTTTTTTCTATTGGAAGCATAGGAAAAACCCAATTACCTAATTCAATATCTAGATTACACATATCTGCTACCATTTTTGTATTAGTTACAGCTTCTGGAATTTCACTGAAAAGTTTTTTTGCTTTTTCTGTACTTATGAAAGAAAAATCATCTTCACCAAAAGTAAATTTATTTTCATCATTAATGTCAGAATTTGTTTGAATAGCAAGCAATGTCTCATGTGCTTTATTGTCATCTTCGCATGGATAATGTGAATCGACAGTTGCTACAAGTGGGATGTTAAATTTTTTACTAAGTTTTATGATGCCACTTCGTACTTCTGCGTCGCCTTCTATTTTGGGATGTTTTTGGATTTCTAAAAAATAATTTTCTTTACCAAAAATATCTTGATGTTCTTTTATTATTTCTTCTGCTTTTTCCATATCTTTTTTAAGTATTGCCTGAGAGAGCTCTCCTCCTAAACAACCTGAAAGACAAATTATTCCATTTGAATATTTTCTTAAAATTTCTTTATCCATTCTTGGCTTATAGTAATATCCTTCTAAATTAGAAATCGTCACTAGTCTTATTAAATTTTTATAACCTTCTAGATTTTTTGCTAATAAAACAAGATGGTATCTTTTATTATCTATTCCAGGTTCTTTGTCTTTTCGCCCACGATTTGAAATATAAGCTTCTACTCCGATAATTGGTTTTATTCCTTCTTTTTTAGCAAGTTTATAAAATTGAATTGCGCCATACATATTGCCATGGTCAGTGAGCGCCATAGCAGACATTTTGAATTTTTTAGCCAATTTTACCAAATCTTCCACTTTTGAAAGACCATCTAATAGTGAATAATGAGAATGAGTGTGCAGGTGTATAAATTGTTCTTCTTTATTTTCCTCCATTTTTATATAATAACATATGATGATATAATACATATATTAAAATTTAAATATAAAAAATTATGGAAAATACAAAAATTAAAGTTGCAATAAATGGTTTTGGGAGGATAGGCAGGGCATTTTTAAAAATTGCATGGGATAGAGATGATATAGAAATAGTTGCAATAAATGATTTAGGAAGTATAGAATCTTTAGCATATCTTTTAAAATACGACACTGTATATGGAAAATGGAAACATAATATAGAAAAAGATGAATCTAATATTATAATAGATGGAAAGAAAGTTAAATTTATTTCTGAAAAAGATACTACAAAATTGCCCTGGAGAGAACTTAATATTGATGTTGTTGTTGAATCAACAGGATTTTTTACTTCATACGAAAAAGCGAAATTTCATCTTGATTGTGGAGCTAAAAAAGTGGTTATTTCAGCTCCAGCAAAAGATGGCGATGGCACAATAACAGGTGAGACTATTCTTTTAGGAGTTAATGAAGAAAAATTTGGCACTTGCGATATTACTTCAAATGCTTCTTGCACGACAAATGCCGCTTCGCCATTGATTGGAATTTTAGATGAAGCTATTGGAATAGAAAAAGCGATATTAAATACTGTTCATGGATATACAGCTTCTCAATCTCTTGTCGATGGCCCAAATAAAAAAGATTTGCGTGAAGGCAGAGCCGCTGCGCAAAATATAGTGCCTTCTTCTACAGGAGCCGCTATTGCTGTCACAGAAGCTTATCCAAAATTGAAAGAACTTTTTGATGGTATATCTATTCGTGTACCAGTTCTTGCTGGGTCTATTGTAGATGTGACATTTATTTCTAAACGAGCGATTTCTGTAATAGAAGTAAATGAAATTTTAAAAAAAGCATCAAAGGATTCTCGCTGGGAAAAAGTTTTTTCTGTGACAGATGAGCCATTAGTTTCTTCTGATATTTTGGGAGAATCATATGCGTCTATTGCAGATTTAGCTCTTACTCGCGTTGTGGGAGGGAATTTAGTAAAAGTTATGGCTTGGTATGACAATGAAATGGGGTATGCATATACTCTGGTCGAGCATGTTATTAAAACAGGACAGAGTATAAAATAAAAAACGGTATGAAAATATATATTGCATCAGATCATACAGGATTTGAATTAAAAGAAGAATTAAAAAAGTATTTACCAGAGCTAGGACTTGACTATGAAGTCGTGGATAAAGGAAATTTTATTTTAGATAATGAAGATGATTATCCAGATTTCATTCGCGAAGTTGCTTTAGCTGTCGCGAATGACCCCGAGCATAGTCGAGGGGTTATACTTGGTGGCACGGGGCAAGGGGAGGCAATGTGTGCAAATAGGACAAAAGGTGCACGAGCAATTGTTTTTTATGGAGAAGAATTCCCAGAAGGCGATATAGATATAAGAGGTAGAAAAAGTGTGGATAGTTTTGAAATTGTAAAACTTTCTCGTATGCATAATGATGCAAATATTATTTCTATCGGTGCGAGATTCGTCACAATAGATGAAGCAAAATTTGCTATTGAATTATTTTTATCAACTAAATTCTCTGGCGAAGAGAGACATATTAGAAGAATTAATAAATTTTAATTTTATAGAAGCTAGTCACTAGAACCTAGTACCTAATCTTATGATAGAAATTATTCC
>JBBUAC010000039.1:0-7684 GCA_038061035.1 Patescibacteria group bacterium | reverse complement strand
ATTACGATATCCAAGCATATATTTAATAGGAAATTTTAGCCAAAAATCTTCTGATATTTTTTGAGCTTTAGAAAATCCTTCCCAAGTATCTAATTTGAAGGATGCTAATTTTTCAAAATATTCTTCCCGTGTATATTGCTTATTGAAAATTTTATATTTAGAATGTCTCTGATTTACACAACCAAAACAATCAGTGCAACCAACACAATTCTTTGAAAAATAGACATCCACACAACTCTCAGACATAATACTACCTATTGTTTTATAACTCTTATCTACTCTTACACTTTCATAACAAAGTTCATCCCCATAACAACTCGTAAGATCAAAACATTTTTTTAAATTACCACCATTCACACAATATGCAGAATCCTGCATATTTACTGCATTAAAACATAAATATGTATTTTTCATATCATCACATTGATTTGAATAGTCCGAATTTACACATCGTTGCATGCTTTTTGATGGAAAGGGTACGATATAAAAAAGTTCATGTAATTGTTTGAAAAAAGGTTTAGTAAAATCATAGTCTTTACCGTAATCAAGTCCATCCCATATATCACTGTTCCAATAAGATAATTCATACACAGGACAATTAACTTCAGGAGAAATACCTGTAAATATTTCTTTACCTGTTATGGCGTCTTTACCACGAAACAAATGTCGTACATTCCGCCAAATTATTCGCCGTTTATATCTACATATAGGGCAAAAAGTCGGTGGTGGCACTTTTATTTTTTCATAAAAAGAAAAATCTTCTGGTTCGATAGTGAAATCTTTTTTGCAATTTTGGCAAACTTGCACTGAGTTTGTAAAATGTGTTTTTATTTCACTTTGCATATTTAAATTATATATTTATTACTCCTAAAAGCAAATTTAGCATTAGTGTACGATCGTTTCTTATTGCTAAAAATAGAGCAAGCTCAATACTGGACAGGCATTTTTAATACACTTCCTGCTGATAACATTTTTCATTTTGTCATTTTGTTATTTTGCAAAATGTCATTCTAATATTCTATAGAACATTGGAATGAGATCTATTGACTAAACTTACTTTTTAAGGCAAGCAAGCATAATTTATATAATACTCTTGCTCCGACATTGCCGTCCCACTTACCTTCTTTGCCGGGTGCTACTTCGCATAAATCAAAGCCGATTATTTTTTTACCAGAAGCAAGTATTTTTTCAAAAAGAAAAATGATTTCTTCTAATTTGAAACCTCCGGGTACAGGCGTGCCAGTGTTTGGACAAAGTGATGGATCAAGTCCGTCAATATCAAAAGATATATATACATTTTCTGGAAGCTCAGCAATAATTTTGTCACATTCTTTTTCCCAAGTACTGCCTAAAAACATATTTTTCTTAATTTCATAATCTGTAAATATTTTAATTCTATTTTCATTTTCTTTCACAAAATTATTTTCTTCTTCACAGAAATCCCGAATGCCTACTTGCACAAGTTTTTTTATATTTGAAAGTTTAAATACATTATAAAAAATAGAGGCATGAGAATATTCCAAACCTTCATACGCCTTCCGCAAATCCATATGCGCATCTATCTGTAGAATTCCAAAAGAATTGTGTTTTTTTGAAAGTGCTTTCAAATATCCTAATATCACACTATGATCTCCTCCAACGACACCTACAATTTTATTTTGATTTAAAAATTCTGTAGTTTTTTCTTCTACAAAATCATTTAACAGTCCACATTCTTTATCTATCTCTTTTCCTAATTCTTTATCGATATTATCTTCCCCATATTTTTTTAAATATTCTTCTGTTTTCGTTCGTAAGATTTTATTCTTCATAATCAAATCTTCTGAAATAAATTCCATAGCAATACCATCCTGCCATCCTTTGGGATATAAAGAATCATAAAGATCTATCTGTAAAGATGCATCAAGTATTGCCTTTGGTCCATCTCCTGCACCGACAGAATACGACACTGTCACCTCCCAAGGCACAGGCAAAAGCACAAGCTCTGATTCCTCTACCTCAAAAGGTAACCCAAAAATACCTTTATTTCTCAAGCCATTTTCGTTTGGATTAAAATTTTTCATTTTTTCTTCTCTTACTTTTTGCTTTTGTTTTTCGTTCATAATTCTATTATATACTAATATAATTCTAACGAATTGTAGAATACTCTCTCATAAATTTATAAGAAAAAGGTTGAGCATATTTTTCTAAAATTAATCTTTCATATGAATCTAACTTATCATATCCTAATATAAAATTTTTAATGACAAACCACTCTTCTCTGCCAGCTGGTTTTATATCCAAAAAAGATAATATTTTATCTGTAATATCTATAGCTCTTTTTTGTGCATTTTTACTTGCCTCTTTTTTTCCAGAATCCAAAAAAGAAAACATACGCCCTATTTCTGGATATAAATTTGCCATATAAAAAAGAGCGTTTTTCTCCATATTATTTTAAATCAATAAATTTATAAATAATTCCTGTCGCCTTTTTTACTATTTCTTCATTATTTATAGATCTGGATCGATTGCCTAAATTCGGCTTAATATTCACCATTGAATCAAATTCTAAAACTCCTTCCGGATTTTCTTCAAAACGGATGTTGAAACCCCAAACATTTTCAAATTTCGAACCTGTGTTTATCAACATTTCAGAAGATTCAATATGATAATCGCCTCCTAATGCCACTCGCTCTCCCTCTATATCCACTGTGCCTTTGATCATCGTCCCATACCAAAAATCCGCCATTTTTTTTACTTCTTCAATATTTATTTTATTTTCTAAAATTTTTATATTCATTAGGATAATCTCTCTTTAAAATCTTTATATCCGAATTTTTTAATTATTTTTATTTTACCTTTTTTATCTATTAACGCAATCGACGGCAAGTCCACACCATTAAAAGTATTGTTCTTTACCATCGTATAAATCGCCATATTTAGAAAAATAATTTTTTGTCCAATTTCTAATGGTTTTGAAAAAGAATACTCTCCTATGACATCTCCAGTCAAACATGTAGGACCCACAAGCCGATATGTATTTTTACTTTCTACGGAAGTTGCGGAAGACGGTCTTCCGCAGATTGTTGCATCCAAAATATGAGGTAAATATGGAATCTCGAGTACATCTGGCATATGACAGGTGGCTGATACATCAAGCACAGCTATATTAATCTCATTTCTCAAGATATCCACCACAGAAGTCACTAATACTCCAGCATTTAGCGCGCAAGCTTCTCCGGGTTCTAGATATACAGTCAAATGTGGGTATCTGGATTTAAAATCCAAAATAGTTTTTTTTAATAATTCTAAATCATAATCAGCTCTTGTAATGTGATGTCCGCCACCAAAATTTACCCATTTCATTTGTGGTAAAAATTCACCAAATTTCTCTTCAAAAACTTTTAGAGTTCGTACTAATGCATCTGCATTCAATTCACAAAGATTATGAAAGTGTAGTCCTTCTAATCCCGCCAAATTATCTTTTTGAAATTCTTTGAGTGTCACACCAAAATGTGAATTTGGACGAGATGGATCATACATAGAAATATCGCTTTCACTATGTTCTATATTTACTCTAATTCCACAAGAAATTTTCCGCCTCTTCGGCGGATCGCCGTTGAGGCGATTTATAATTCCTTTAAATTTATTCCACTGCGAAAAAGAATTAAAAATTAAATGATCAGAATATTTTATATATTCTTTTATATTCTTTTCTGTATATGAAGGAGAAAATATATGTACTTCTTTTATTTTATATTCATTACAAAGTCTTGTTTCATTTACGGAACTTGCTTCCATTCCAGATAAATATTTATTAATTAATGGAAAAAAAGAAAACATAGAAAAACTTTTTATTGCCATCAATATTTTGACTCCAGTTTCTTTTTCTATGGATTTTAAAATCTTAAGATTCTTTTCAATCTTCTCTTCACTCACCACATAGCATGGGGTCTCCACTTTTTTAAAAGTCTCCACACTCCAACCACTTTCATCTATCCATGGCTCTATAAATTTTTCTTTATTTTGTTTTGACATACTTTTTAATATTCTTTCTTTAGCGCTTTTGGTAAATCTTTCAACTTTTTAATTACAGTCACAAGTCCTATTTTTGCCATTTCTTCAATATAGATTTTTGAATCAAAAGATTTGTCTTCTGTATTTTTTACACCTGTTCCGCCCCATTTACCCGCAAGAACAAGCTTTGCTGTCGTTACGGTAGGGATAGCTGTGGTGTAGCCGATGGCATTACCATTTGTTTCTTTAAAAGCTTCCCCATGATCACACACATTATAAATATATACGAATTTTTTCTTGCCATCTTTTATGCCAGAAATAATATTACCAATATGAGTTTTCCCTTTGTAACTTTTATTAAAATCTTTTCCCTTTGGTAAAATTTCTTTTAAAAATTTAACTGGCACTATTTTTTGCCCATTGTAATCAATTTCATCTATTCGTGTAAGACCGAGTTCATAAATCACTCTTAAATAATTTAAGTAATTTTTTGAAAATGTCATCCAAAAACGAATTTGTTTTAATCCGGGAATATGTTTTGGTATAGTTTCTAATTCTTCATGATACATCAGATATGGTGTGTGTTTTCCTGCAACACCGAAATCAAAGAGAAAATATGATGCATCTTGGTCTATGAGTTTGCCTCGTTTTACCCACTTGCCATTTTTCCAATACTCTATCGGCAGTATGAGCTCACGAAGATTTATCTCTGGATCAAAATTTGGTGCGAATTTTATTTTTTCATCTTTAGAACCACCATTACAATCTAAAATATCTATAGTTTCTATTTTATCAAAAAGATAATCTCGTGCGTAAGCGGAATAAATATTCGTAACTCCTGGGTCAAAACCAGAGCCGAGTATTGCGAGTAATCCTTTTTTCTTAAAAGCTTCGTTTTTTTCAAGCTGGCGTTTATACGAGAATCCATATTTTGTAGGGTCTTCGTAGCAAGCAGTATCAATATAATTTACTCCGTATTCTAAACATGCATCCATCACTACAAGATTATCATATGGTAGTCCCCAATTCACTACTAAAACTGGATTTACTTCTTTAAGTAATTTCAAAAAAAATCCGTCACTGCCGACATTTCCTGTATGAATATGCAATTTCACTTTACCTTTGGTTTTTTTGACAATAGAATCATTCACTGCTTCACACTTTGCTCTTGTGCGAGACACAACATGAATCTCAGAAAAAATATTCGGGTATTGCGCCATTTTATGAAGCCCCACAGAACCCACATTTCCACAACCTATTACAAGTATTTTTGACATAATTTTATATATTAAATTAATTTATATAATTTCTTAATCATATCAAAAATTAATGTTTAAATAAAGGGTATTAAAACAATTGATTTTTATATAAAAAAGTTTATATTTAATATATTATGTCCAAAAAAATTATAGTCAATAAATTTGGTGGTGGAATATTAAAAAAAGAACTTATTCCTTTTATAGAAAAACGTATCCAAGAACAAATAGATGGTGGTTACTTACCTGTCATCGTAGTATCTGCATTGCCTGGGGTAACAGATAGTCTTCTTAAGAAGGCAAGTGGTAAAAGTCTACAGATAAAAGATAAAATAATTTCTATGGGTGAAAAGGAATCTGCTCAAATAATGACAAAGTATTTATGTGACTTAGGAATACAAGCACAAGTAATAAACATAGAAGAAATAATAGTTACAGATGATAACTTTGGTAATGCAAATATTATTTATAAACTTTCAGAAAAAAATGTACAGGAAAAACTAACATCCTTAGAAAAAATTCCTGTTATACCTGGCTTTATTGGGAAAACAAAAAATGGGCTAACAACGACACTAGGCCGTGGAGGTACAGACACTACAGCTTGTTTTATCGGTGCTGCCATTAAAGCTAAAAAAATAATTCTTTGGAAAGATGTAGGTGGTGTATTCTCTGCTGATCCAAAAATAATAAAAAATGCAAAAACAATACCATTTATAAATTATCAAGAAGCAGAGGAAGCGGGGAAAATAATACACGATAAAGCGATACAATATGTAAAAATACACAACACACCAATTGAGATAAGTTCACTTGTAAATTTAAAAAACAAAACAAAAATCGGAGAAAAAGTAAAACAAAATAAAGGAGCAAAAATAGTAAGTTATAAAAAAGATTTGGTTTTATTTATAGTTACAGATGAAAGTAAAAAGGAAAACGATATGTTATATATAGTAAGCGAAGTTTTTCATAAAAATAAAGTTGACATAATTCTGATCAGTAATACTCGTTATAGTTTACAAATAGTAGCGGACAATATGACGGGTATGGCAGATAAAGTATTTAAAGAAATAAATGAAAAAATTTCAAAAGTCGAAAAGTATCCTGTAAATATGGTATTTTTAGTTGGTAATTTTGACATAAAAGATGTAAATGAATTCAATAGTTTGCTTATAAAAATGAAAGCAGATTTAGAGATAAGTGCATTTTTATATAAAAATTGCACACGACTCGAAGCTGTCATAAAAGAAGATTCACAAAAGGATGGAGTAGAAAATATTATTAGAGCATTGCATAAGAAATTTATAAAATAACTTCAGAAATTCGTTGCAGGTGCAGTTTTCAGGAGACATTGCACAGGCGGGTAGCCGAGCATAGCAAATTTTCAGCAGAAAATTATGTGCGTCGACAGAAAACTTGTACCAAAAAAGAATTTATGAATCATAAATTATGAAAAAATACAAAGTAGGAATCTTGGGCGCAACAGGTATGGTAGGACAAAATTATATAAAACTTTTAGAAAATCACCCATGGTTTGATGTAATATATCTGGGAGCTTCAGCAAATTCTGCTGGCAAAAAATATAAAGATGCTGTAGCTCTCCGTTGGGTTATGTCTACACCTATACCAGAGAATATTAAAAATATAATAGTAGAAGATGTGGTAGAAGTAGTAAAAGCTAAAGAATGCGATTTTGTATTTTCTGCTTTTGAAATGCCTGATAAAAAACTTATCAAAGAAATCGAAGAAAAATATGCTTCTGTCGATATTGCTGTGGTCTCAAATGCTTCTGCAAACCGCTCTACTCCCGATGTACCTATGCTTATTCCTGAAATAAATCCTGAACATTTGGAAATGATAAAAACTCAACAAAAAAATCATGGCTGGAAAAAAGGTTTTATTGTTGTAAAACCCAATTGCAGTATTCAATCATTTCTTACCCCTATATATGCATTAGAACAAGCGGGTTATTCTATTGATAAAATTATGACGACAACAATGCAAGCAATCTCTGGTGCAGGATATCCTGGAGTTCCTAGTCTCGATATGATAGACAATGTAGTGCCTTTTATAGGAGGTGAAGAAGAAAAAACCGAGCAAGAGCCACTTAAAATTTTAGGAAAGATTATAAATGGAAAATTCGTAGATAAAAAAAATTTAAAAATCTCTGCGACTTGCACTCGTGTGCCTGTGACCGATGGGCACACTGCAGTAGTAAATATTTTATTTAAAGGAAAAATTCCAAGCAAAGAAGAAATATTAAAAATTTGGAAAAATTTCAAAGGAGAGCCACAAAAATTAAAACTTCCTTTTGCTCCATTTTCTCCAATTATTTATATTGAAGAAGAAAACAGACCACAACCAAAAAAAGACAGAGACATAGATAAAGGCATGGCAGTGATCATCGGCCGTCTACGAGAATGTAATGTTTTTGA
>JBBUAC010000038.1:4562-6844 GCA_038061035.1 Patescibacteria group bacterium | reverse complement strand
ACCCATATTTTTTGTTTTTCATCTAGTAATTCACCGAGGCCATTGAGAATTTGGTTATCTTTTATATTTTCAACATGGGTAATGCAGTCAGTCAGATACGATTTCAAATCTTTGTTTGTTTTTTCTTTGATATAGTCTTCGAGAGCATCGAAGTGATTTTTCAAAAAATACCATACATCGTACACATCTCTCATGGCGGAATTTGTGCGTATTGTCAATGCTACCAGCTTACTGCTAAACATATAAGGCTTTTTGGCCACAAGCATAACTATACCCAGATATTCTTGGACAGAATAGCGGTCTTCGGTACGCACTATACCTCTCCTGGTGTTGATCTCTATTTTAATATTGTGGTCAACATCGCCGTAAGAGAGTAAAAAAAATATGGTATTAAATTTTATATAACTGTCTTTAATCACACCGTACTTGGGCAAAATATTACCAATAGTAACGAACACTAGTTTTTTGGTGTTTTCTACGTCGCCATTTGCAAAAAGTAGATCAAAATCCAAATCCACTGAGAATCTAGGCAAGTCATAAAAAAGGTAAGCGCAGGTGCCACCTTTGAATCCAAGCAGTGGTGCTATAGCGGTCTCAGAGTAAATATCTCTAAGTATCTGCCCCATTATTAGTTGGTGTTTTTCTTTATTCAGCATAATCTTTTCTATATTTAGCGAGTCTTTTTATAAGTTGTTTGTTGTCATAAATCTTTGCAAGTTCAAAACATTTCTCCCAGTCAATAAACCTGAGATTATCAAAATAATAATCTGGAAATAAATATATCATATCTAAAAATGCTCTCTCGGGTGTGGCAATGCTATAGTTTTTCTCATATCTGACACCAAGCGCATTGTAGAGAATACTGCTTTTTAATTTTCTAAATGAAATGGAGTGTGTGCCTATCTTCTTCCCCAAACTATATGGCCCAGCTACAAAAATAGTATCATAATGCTGAAAAATAATACCAGCATCTCGGAGAACTGTCTCGAAACTAATATATGACGGTGTATAGATGCTCGCAGCCAACTCTCTGGGGTTATATTCCTTATCCTTAACAAAAACTCCGCGAGTAAGCCGAATCAACGAGCCACCTCTGACATAATATTTGATCTTTGAGTTGAGGTTGACTGTGTTTGTCTCTCCCCATATCAAAGCAATCTCGCTAGTGGTGAGTACTGTTTTCTCAGATTGATATAGTTTTGCGATGAGATTGTCAGTGGACATATATTATTTTTGTAAATATGCAACGGAAAGGTTATATATTCACCCTTCCATTATATATTGTTAGTATCTGTGACGCAAGCAAGATTCGTAAAACAAAATTCTACAACTGCAATACAGTCTCTGATATGAGCTGAGCGATAGCCCAAGAGCCCAAGAGTATTGCAGCTCCTATCAATGTATATAAAAATGCATCTTTTGCTTCTTTGAGTTTGTCTGGTTTGCCTACAGCTGAAACAAAAAGAAAACCAGAATATACGAGGGCAAGAGCTATGATGGGTATGCCTATTTTAATAACTCCTTCAAGTATTATTTTTATAAGTCCGTTTATAGTATTTACATTTTTTAAAGGATTAGTAATTGTGGTATTACCAGCCTCTTCAGTTTGAGTTCCACAATCAGGAGGACAGGCCGCAAAAGAAATAAAAGGCAGTGCGACCATAGATACAAAGATTATTAAAAATATAATGTGTGCAAAAGTTTTTTTATTTTTATTTAAAAATTTCATATATTTTATCTATTATACTACTTACTAATTATTTTATCCACATTTTGAGCTTGACTTTAATATTAAATTTATCTATACTTTATATATTAGTGGCTTCGGCCTCCGAGAAAGCTCCCGCAAGGGAGCTTTCGATTTTATATTAAAATATTCTGTAGTCTTTCCACTACTTCCTTAAAATCAGATTCTGAAATTGACCCAACTTTTCTAAGCAATCTCTTTGTACTTATTGTTTTTATTTGAGACAAAACAACCCAAGATTTTAATTCTTCGTAATTTAATTTAAAATAATATTTATTTATTTTTTCCTGTGTCGTAAGCGGTAAAACCCATACCATATCTGCATTGAATTTTTTAATAATTAAAAATGGTCTTTCGTAATTTTCATTTTTACCATCTGCTTCTACTCCTATATTTAATCCCGCACTACACCACCATATCTCTCGGGCATAGAAAAACAAATCTCTATTTACAGTTTTTTTATCTACCAACTTTTTCTCACTATTCCACTTATCAAAATCTTTTTCCATATAAAATTATACAAAAATTATTAAAA
>JBBUAC010000038.1:2969-4462 GCA_038061035.1 Patescibacteria group bacterium | reverse complement strand
AGCATAAGCTATATTTGTGAAAAATAAATTGATCATCCTAATTTATTATTGAGGACAAAAAACACCTGGAGCTTTAATACAAGGAATAGCAATTGCATCGTCACGATCATTTATACCAAAACTTCTCTTTAAAACATTTACCAAACCCCAAACTGAAACTATAACTAAAAGACCGATCAAACCATAAATCATCTTATCTCGTCCTTTTGTTTTTGCTTCATCATCTCCTGCAACAACATAAGAAATTACGCCCCACACAAAATAAACAACACCTAGTGTAATCAATATAGGTATAACTGTATTAATTAAAACACTAAGTTTACATAAAATAGTAGCTAGTGTAGTATTGTTTCCAAGAGAATCATTACAAGTATCCCATACTGTCTGTGCAAAAACCATATATGGAGCTATTGTTAAGCTCGCAACTGTACCCCATTTCAATAAACCATTTAACTTATTTTTCATAATTTTTTTATTTTTCAGCCTCTTCGGCTGATCCACCGTTGAGGCGGAAATTAAATTTTAATAATCTAACTCACAACTCGACCTTTATTTATTTTATTCTTTTAAAACACACAATTTAATTATACCTTTTAGCAAAAAATGAAGCAACACTATTTAATAATAAACTATTTTTTTTCTGGCAATTGTGGAATAAATTTTGTATCTAAACGAAAAGTATCACCCAAAACTTTAACCAAACCAAAAACTGTAAACATTACTGTAAGGGCTATAACACCCCAAACCATAAATGATTTACCTTTTTCTTTTTTTGCTTCATCTGCATCATTTAATACATATTGCACCACCCCCCAAACAAAAAAAGCAAAAGCTAAAGTAAAAATAAGTGGTATTACAGAACGAGCTATAATATTCGTTATTATCTGTATAAATTCTCCTAAATCTTTTACTGGTTCCGCTGCCAACAATACAAAAGGAGCTAAACTTCCAATAACAATACTTAGTTTTATAAATTTATTTATTTTATTTTTCATATTTATATTATATAACTTATAATTTTAAAAACCAAACCAATTAAAACCATTACCAGTATTATACCCCACTATTCCCAATATAGTATGTATGATAAGCCAAGATGCTGCAGCTAAAATAAGGCCAAGTGCCACATTCCAAAATATTCCTTTTGCTTTAGTTCTCTTTCCACTTTCTCCACCAGAGAATATCATCAAAAAACCAGCGTAAGCAAACATAACTGCAGCTATTGGCAATGCAAGTTGAAAAAGAGCGAAATTAACAACTTTATTTATAAGTTCAAATATATGTTCAAATTTACAAGGATTGATTACTCCCCCTCCTTCTTGAACTTCTTTGCCATTTACTATTTTATTTTCTAAAGGATATTTATCAGTCCCGCAAGGTATAAGACCGCTTTGCGCAAAAGATAAAGTTGGAGCAAATGTTATAAAAGCTATGAGTGAAAATATAATTGTAAGTTTTGTAATTTTTTTCATCTATATAAATTTTAACATTTT
>JBBUAC010000038.1:0-2869 GCA_038061035.1 Patescibacteria group bacterium | reverse complement strand
AAAATATAATTGTAAGTTTTGTAATTTTTTTCATCTATATAAATTTTAACATTTTGAATTGCTAATGCCTAGAACCTAGAGCCTAGAGCCTAATTTCTATTTTATCAACAAAAGATGCATTTTACCATTGGCATCTACTATAGCCTCTTTTGGTGTCATATTATTTGAAAGTACATTATTTATCATATTACGAAATATATTGTCTGTATCAATCTTTGATGGATCAAGCCAACTTTTAGATATAAGAGCAGAGGAATAAAAAGCTGGAGTATGAGCGTCGTCTATTGGTTTTTTTGCTAGAAGATCACGTCTAGCAGGTACTACTCCTAATGCATCAGAGAATTTTTGTGCAAAATCTCCACTAGAGAGCAACCCTGCTGCGATCAAAGCAGTATTGAAATTTTTTGAAAAAGAAGATATCGCAATACCTGTAACTCTAGCAGAAGTAATAGAAGAGTCCACATTTTTGATTTGTGGCATTTGAGCAACAGCAAGATTTTGATTTGGATTTTTATTTATTAAAGTTTTAAGCTCGCTTGCAAAACCAAAATAAAAGACAGTTTTCTCTGCAGAAAAGAAGTCAAGTGACATTGGTAAAGACCTATTCCAAGAATAATTCTCCTTGAGTGGGTCAGCAAAACTTGTATAAAAAGAAAGTATCGGTCCTAAATTTTCAGATTTATTTGTGCCAAATTCATCTAAATCAGAACGATAAAAACCTTTATCTTCTTTTACAATAGCACTTCCTGCTTGCGTAAAAAGCGTAACGAGAATATCTTTTGCATTAGTAATATTTGAAAATTGCCCAAGCGCTACTGCACTTTTTACAATTTGTTTATTACTATCTTTTATTGTAAAAAGTGAAGTGAGATCTATAAATTCATCCCAATATGCTGGCGGATAAACTATATTATTATTATTTAATGCAGTACGATTGTAATACATCATTAATGGGTCAATAGAAATGGGAAAAGCCAAAACTCCTTTAGAAGTCAAAAATACATCCCCTGCTTGTGCATAATTATTTTTAAAAGATGCCAGTGGATAACTACTATACGGAGTAGTAAAAATTTTATTTGAATAACTATAAGCCAAATCATCTGGTAATAAAAACATATCTGGACCAACTCCACCAGCTAACGCTTCAAGTAAATCTCTGTCAAAACTATCTGGTGATTTTTGTACATATTTTACAGTAAAACTTGTATTTACATTATTAAATTCTTGAATAAGGGGTGACATAATATCATTTTTTACTGTTCCCCATAAGACCACAATACCTTGTGCTACTATTTTACCTTTATCGCCTCCTATGGGAATGGATCCAGAAAATACAAAAATACCAAAAACCATAAAAAACATAAATATCACTATGAGTATAATTTTAAAATTACTTTTCATCCCAGTATTAAAATTTTATATTTTTATTAATAATCATTTTATTTATTTTATCTTTATATTTATGTTTTTTTATTTTTATAAAAAGTAAATAAAAATTTAATACAGGACAAGTTTTTTTATTTTTCTTTTTTTAAAATTATACCATAATGATGCGCCCCTGTATCTAAATCTTTTAGAAAAACAAAACCTTTGTCTATAAAATATTGTTTTACTTCGTCTTTAGAAAGAATTTTGTGCGTCATATTATTAAATAATAAAGAATTTTCTGTCTTATCGATCAACAATACTCTCCCCCCTACTTTTAATATTCTTTTTACTTCTTGTATAAAATTATCTTTTTCTTCTATGTGAGAAAAAATATTAGATGCTATAACAGCATCCAATATACCATCAGCTATCTTAGTACCTCCTATTTTTTCAACATTACCCCATATATATTCTATATTTTTTAAATTTACTTCTTTTGCTTTACCTGCTATCGTATGTAAAAAATCTTTTTGTATTTCTACTGCATAAACTTTTCCATTTGGAACCATATGAGCTGCTAAAATAGAATAAAAACCAGTTCCTGCTCCAAGATCTGCTACAAGCATATTTTCACTTAAACCAAAAGCTCTTAAATTTTTCTCTGGATTAGTAAACATACATATATTGTAATATAAAAAAACAATCTGTGCATTAAAAAGTTATTCACTTAATATCAAGTATGTCAAAGGTTCCCTTTGACATATGACATATTATAAACTTTCCATATTTTATATAAATAAAGTTATCCACTTGTTGTCAAAGGTTCCCTTTGACATAATTACATTACATTATGAATAATAGAGATTATAAAAATTTTTTACCAGGAAATATTTACCATATTTACAATAGAGGTAATAATAAAGAAAAAATATTTTTTGATGAACAAGATTATAAAGCATTTCTTTTTAGACTTGGATTAGTCTTAGGTTTTACACAAGAAGAATTAAATCAAGAAAAATTACTTGCTATGCCCTACTCTAGAATTAGAATTACGGATATGAAAAAAGGTGATTTTAAGCTACATTGTTTTTGTCTTATGCCAAATCATTTTCATTTATTAATTGAACAAATAAAAGATATACCAATATCAAAATTACTTTCTAAACTTTGTACAAGTTATTCAAGATATTTAAATAAAAAACATAAAAGAATCGGACACATTTTTCAAGATACTTTTAAATCTGTTTATATAGAAAACAATGAACAATTAATGTGGGCATCGTCATATATTCATATGAACCCAGTAAAAGATAAATTAGTAAAAAATCCCAAAAACTATAAATGGACTAGCTATAATGATTATGCTCTTGATAGAAATTTACCAATAATTACAAAAGAATTATTATTGGGAATTTTTGGTGACAAGAAAAATTTCATAGAACAAACACAAATTTATGATGTCAAAGGTTCCCTTTGACATCTAAATATTAGATATTTTTTA
>JBBUAC010000037.1:0-3698 GCA_038061035.1 Patescibacteria group bacterium | reverse complement strand
TTTATACCAGTAGGGCCAGTAAATACCATGCCTTCAGTTTTTTCAAAAAAATTATATGCGTCAAAATTTTGTATATATTCATTTAAATCTAAATTGAGTTCTTTTGATTTTTTATAAGTATCTATATTCACAATAGCTCCAGCAGAATCGCAATTGTCCATACCATCTGATGCAATAGCTGCAAAAATTTGATTTTCTTTAAGACTTGGTAATATAGACATTGCCAAATAAAGACAACGCCCACCTGATCCTTTGTCATTTTTTACTTCAACTTTTATTTCACCTCCACCTATGACAACATCAAATTCTGACCCTACATTAAGAAAATTTTTATTTGTTACTTCAGCAGATTCAAATATTTGATATGATATTGTTTTTGTTGATAATCCCAACTCTTTTGCTTTTTTTGCTACAGCTTCGAGTGCAACGACATTAGAAGTTATGGAAATATTTATGACTTTTTCAAAATAAATATCTTCTTTGGGTGTTTCATTTAAATTAAAATCTCCTAATTGATATTTTTCTATAATTTTTTCTGCATCATCTATCGTCGTCATATCTTTATAAGTAGGACCAGATGCAACTTCTTCATAATGCCCTCCTGATATATCGCAAAATATAAGTCCTACAACACTAGCGGGATAAAAAAGTTTTGCCAGTCCTCCACCTTTTAATATTGATATATGTTTTCTTACAAGATTTATTTCTTTTATATTACCGCCACTTTTTAAGAAATTATCATAAAGTTTAACTCCTTGCGTATATTCACTTTCTGAAGAACAAAGCAATGCTGATCCACCACCTGAAACAATTATAAATACCAGATCTTCTTTTTTTATGTCTTCTGCAAGTTCAAATATCTTTTCTGTAGCTTTTACATTTATCATTGATGGCTTTGGATGAGTGCCCACAAAACTTTCCACTATATTGCATTTAACTTCTTTAATATCTATAAGAACACCACTGTCAACCTTGTCTCCAAGAACTTTTTCGAGAGTACAGACTGCCTCACTTGCAACTTTACCAATAGCAACGATTTTTATACGTTTAAAATTATTCAAGTTAAACATATGTTCTTTAATATAAAGAATATTTTCTTCCAACCTAATTGAATCTGTAATAACTTTTTCTGTATCGACTGAATTAAACATTGCATTAATAAGTTCAAGCATAATCTTTTTTTGAGATGTATAATTAAGATTGTCTATGTTTTTTATCCAATTTTTTTCAATCATAATGACAAAATATTTATCATTTTATTTTCTATAAATGCTTTAATATTATTGGTTGTAGTTTTAAGAATTTCTAATTCAGCTTCTTTTGTATAAAAAGCTATATGAGGAGTAACTATAGCTTTATGTAAATCTATCAACATTCTGTCTTCCAATAATAATTTTATATTTTCCAAATGCATACTCCAATCTTTTAAGATCTCCCATTCATCTTTAAGGTATCGTTCTGCTTCAAGAACATCAAGAGCCGCACCTCCCAGATCTTTATTTACTAATGCTTTAATCAAAACTTCAGTATCAATCAACTCCCCTCTCGCTGTATTTATAATATATCCTCCTTTTTTAATTTTCCCAATATTATCTTTATTGATAAGATGATAATTTTCTTTAGTATAAGGCACATGAAGTGTGATTATATCTGAAGAAATAAGTAATTCTTCAAAAGATACATATTTAAAATCATTTGTATTAGCAAATTCTAAATCAGGATAAAGGTCGTTCGCTAAAACATTCATATTAAAACCTTTAGCAATTTTTATAACATTTTTTCCAATTTTACCTGTTCCTATAACTCCAAGCGTTTTCCCAGATAAATCAAAACCTCTAAATGAAGAAATATCAAAACCAGTTCCATCTCTGAGAGATTGATATGACTCAACAACCCTTCTTGAAAGAGCCAAAATAAGCGCAAAACTAAATTCAGCAACAGTGTGTGCACCATAAGAAGGAACATTGGTTATTTTTATGTTTTTTATTTTTGCGTATTCTGTATCTATATGGTCATAACCAGTAGAACGAGTCGCTATAAACTTAAGATTTGGTAATTTATCTATTATTTCTTTATTAATTTCTGAATTAATAAAAACAGATATTATTTCTGCATCTTTTATTTTATCGACATTATCCAAGCTAAGCTTTTTTTCATAAAATTCTATCTCAGTACCCTCTTTAATATTATCCAAAAAATTCTTTAACTCAATTCTTTCATAATCATTAACTTCAAAAAATATTATCTTCATATTTTATTATAATAACATTAACTGGTATAATGACAAAATGGAAACAAAATATACAATTAAAAAAATACTCTCAAGAGAGATATTTGATTCAAGGGGAAACCCTACTATTGAGACCATTATCACCACTGCAAATGGTGTAAGTGCACACTCTAGTGTGCCCTCTGGTGCAAGTACAGGGTCTCATGAAGCTATAGAATTACGAGATGGAGGTAATCGTTTTTCTGGTCTTGGAATTTTTGGTGCTATTAAGAATATAAATGAAATTATTGCACCTATAATAATCGGCAAAGATGTCAGGTCTCAAAACGAAATAGACCAAATAATGCTAAAACTTGATGGTACAGAAAATAAATCCAGACTAGGCGCTAATGCTATCTTATCTGTAAGTCTCGCTGTAGCGCGACTTGCTGCAAAAATTGAAGAAAAAGAATTATATGAATATTTAAATTCTATTTCTAATTTAAATAAATCTATAGCAATGCCTAAATTATACGTAAATTTAATAAATGGTGGCAAACATACAAAAAGCAAATTGGCTTTTCAAGAATATATGGCTGTTTTTGAAAATTCCGAGCAAGATGAAATATTTGAAAATATTTTCAAGGTTCAAAAAGAATTACGAGAACAAATATCTGGTGGATTGGGAGATGAAGGGGGTTTTATAATGAACACAGAAAACATAGAAGCACCTCTTTTAATTTTAAAAAATACTTTAATAAAATTAGATCTTCAGGATAAAGTGAAGCTTGCCATGGATGTCGCAGCTTCATCTTTTTATAAAGATAATAAATATTTATTACAAGAAAAAGAAATTGATTCAAAAGAATTACTTGAAGTTTATAAAAATCTTGTAAATACTTATGACATTTTATCAATAGAAGACCCATTTGAAGAAAATGATTTTATTTCATTTTCTAATATCACAAAAGAATTAAAAGATACTTTAATAATAGGAGATGATTTAACTGTAACAAATAAAAATCTTCTTGCTAAAGCTATAGAAAATAAAAGTATTACAGGAATTATTATTAAACCAAATCAAATCGGCACTCTTACGGAAGTTTTTGAAACTGTTAAATTAGCACAAGAAAATAATATAAAATGTATTGTAAGCCACAGAAGTGGAGAAACAAATGATGATTTTATTGCGGACTTAGCTGTCGGCATCGGAGCATATGGTATCAAATTAGGAGCAATGCAAAGAGGAGAAAGAATTGCAAAATATAATAGATTAAAAGAAATTAATTCTAACCTGCAAAATTCGTTGAAACATAACTTTTTGAAGGGGTTTCGAGGCTGACGAGCCGAGAACTTCAGGATTTTTTAAGCTTCAAAAAATCCGTACCGAAAAAAAGTTTATGTTTCAACGAATTTTGCAACTTAAAAAAATTTATGAAAAAAGAATCAAAAACAAAAATAATAGCAACAATAGGTCCTGCAAGTGGAA
>JBBUAC010000036.1:0-4106 GCA_038061035.1 Patescibacteria group bacterium | reverse complement strand
TTTTATATTGATTTTATTTTTATAGTATTTTTTTTATTTTTGTCTATTTTTTGTAATCGTATAGTGAGAAGGCCGTGTTTTTCTACTGCTTCGGCATACTCGGGTTCTATTTCTTGTGGTAATAATATCGTCCTTCCAAATTTTCCCCAATAAAGTTCTTTTGTAAAATAATTTTCATCATCTATGCTATGTTCTTCAACTCTTTTACCTTTTATGGTGAGTGTGTCTCTTCCTATTGTAATTTCTAAATCTTCATTTTTTACTCCAGCAACCATTGTTTTTACTACTATATCTGTAGGTGTTTGAAATACATCTACAGTAAGTTCTGCTTCGTCATTTTCTTCTTCTATCCAATGATTGTTGTTATTTTTTTTGTCTTCTTTAATTGTTATTTTTTCAAAATTTTCTTCTTCATCTTCTCCTGCACGAACGCTCCCTGTTAATCTTTCAAAAAAACTTTTCTTTTTTATTTGTACCATATATTTTTTTTATTAATTTTTAATCCCGACGTTCTGAAGTCGGGACCCCGACTGAAACGTCAGGGTTTTCTAACTTATCTTTCCACTCATTCTTTTTAATTTTTCAAAAAGTAGCATGACGACGACGGTCATCACCCACAATAAAGCAAACACTCTTAAAAAATTATTTCCACTATCTTTCATTATAAAAAAATTAAAGACACTATGCAAGGTGATAGCAAATAATATACCTCCTAAGAGATATATTTTTTTCTTATATTTTTTCATATAAAAAGAAAGCCCTAATGATATGCCTATAATTGCGGAGGAAACAGTGTGAAGAAGAGTAGACCCCAAGAATCTCAATTGTCCTGTGAGTAGGCTAGTGGTCGTTTCTCCTAATGAAAGTGGTTTTATCAAAAACAATGTATTTTCAAAAGCAGCAAAGCCGAGAGCAACAGTGATCATATATATAGGCCAATCCAAAGGCTCGTCTAATTTAGAATTTTTATAAAGTATGACCAATGCTGCAAGATATTTTATTATTTCTTCTGTGGAAGCCCAAAATATTATTTGCCATTCATAAGAATCTATTTTTCCTTGTATGAATTTTTGAATTGGAAGAATAAGCATTACAGAAATCATACCAAGTAGAAAAACCATAGCTAAAAGCCCACGTGGTTCTGGTTTTCCTTCTTTTTCTTTTAACCAAAAATAAAGCCAAAATAGAGATGGAATTATTCCTCCTAGAAATGCAATGCTTAAAATTTTTGGATCATTTGTTATCATTTATTTTAAAGAGTTTTATCCTGAGCATAGAAAGGCCATTTTTCAACCATTAAAAGCTCCGACGTTTTAGTCGGAGTCCCGACTTTACGTCGGGAATTTATAATAGACCAGATCTCTTCTGTTACAAATGGAATAAATGGATGAAGAATTTTAAGAAGGGTAATTAAATGTGTGTATAATAAAATTTTCACAGAATTTGCATTTTTATTTTCCAAAATTTTTTTCTTTGAGCGCTCTATAATTATATCAGCAAAAGTATGCCAAAAATAATGATAGAGTTTTTCAGCTACAATATAAAATTTATATTCGTCCATTTCTTTTGTAATTTCTTGTATTAAATTTTTTAATTCCTCATCTGATTTTTTATCTTCTTCGTCAAAATCTGATAATTTATTTAAATCAAGATCTTTTATTTGCTCTAATACAAATCTGGAAGCATTCCAAATTTTATTTGCAAAATGTTTATATGCTTTTATTTTGTCTTCTCTCAATGCGAGAGAAGTTCCTGGAGTATTGCCTACTATCATACCCATACGAAATGCATCTGTACCATATTTGTCCATAAGAATGAGCGGATCTATCACATTGCCTTTGCTTTTACTCATTTTTTGCCCTTTGGCGTCTAATACTAAACCATGCAAATAAATTGTTTTAAAAGGAATTTCTCCTGTGACATAAAGTCCAAGCATTATCATACGAGACACCCAGAAAAAAATAATTTCTCCTGCGGTTTCCATAACATCTGTCGGATAAAAATTTTTAAAATCAGAATTATCAGGATATCCAAGTGTAGCAAATGGCCATTGTCCTGATGAGAACCACGTATCAAATGTATCTGTGTCTTGCCTTGTCTCACCTCCACATTTTTCGCATTTTTTTATATTGTTTTCAACATCTTCCATTCCATGTTCGCAAGTATTGCAAATCTTTGCGGGAATAGGAATACCCCAGACTATTTGCCTAGAGATATTCCAATCTTTTATATCATTCAGCCAATTCAGCGTTATCTTTTTATAATGTTCTGGAATAAATTTTATTTCCCCTTTTTCAATTACTTTTATTGCATTTTGAGCTAAAGATGCTCCATCCGGAGCAGATTTATTTGGAGCAGACATTTTTATAAACCATTGTTTTTTTATTTGAGGTTCAATTATATTTTCACATTTATAACACACTCGCACTATATGTTTGTAATTTTTATCTATTTTTTCTACTAAATTTTTATTTTTTAGTTTTTCTATAATTAAAGTCCTCGCTTTTTTTATATGTTGACCTGCAAATTCTCCCGCGATGGGTAGCAACTTTCCATATTCATCAATAATCTGCTCTTTGTCTAATTTATGTTTTTCAGCGATTTCAAAGTCTGCTGTATCGTGCCATGGAGTTATTGTCATTACACCTGTGCCGAATTCCATATCAATATTTTCATCTTTTATGATAGTGGCAGAAATGGATCCATTTATCCATTCTAAATCAATCTTCTCGCCATGAGTATAATTTTTATAACGAATGTCTTTTGGATGCATTACTACATATTTATCACCAAATTTTGTTTCTGGACGGGAAGTAGCTATGACAAAAGGCCCATATTTTAAATAATATAAATTATCAATTTGTTCTACATCTTTTATTTCAAGGTCAGAGAAAGATGTTTGATGTTTAGAACACCAAGATACTATTCTCTCGCCTCTATAAACTAAATCATCTTTATAAAGTTTTTTAAATGTTTCATAAACTCTTTTTACTATTTCATTATCTAAACTAAATTTCAAACGAGACCAATCACACGAGCTCCCTAATCTTTTTACTTGATCATTTATATTGGATGAATTTTTTAGTGTAAAATCTAGAATTTCTTTATATAAAATATCTCTATCCATTCCAAATCTACTACGTCCTTCTTTTTCTAATTTTTTTTCATAAACTACTTGAGTTTCAAATCCAGCATGGTCAAGCCCCGGAAGCCACAATGTCTTGTAACCTCGCATTCTTTTGTAGCGAGTCATAATATCTTCTATGGTCATTACCAGGCCGTGTCCAGCGTGCAATGAGCCATTTGCATTAGTGGGAGGCATAAGTATGGTAAAAGATTTTCCAAAATTAGGATTGTTTTTTTTGTCATTTACCCAATCTGGATTATTTAGAGGATTAAAAAAACCACTCTCTTCCCAAAGTTTATATATTTTTTCTTCTGTTTCTTTTGGATTATAAGGTTTTAGTAACTTTTCATCAATTTTCATAGATATTTGCATTGTAACATATTATTAGATATAATATAAACTATATTATTAGATTTAATTTAAAAATATAATGAATGAAAAAAAATTAGAAAGAAAAGACATTTTAAAACTAAAGGTTAATTTAGAAGTTCAAAGATTAGATGAAAATAATTCAAAA
Source organism: Patescibacteria group bacterium (assembly GCA_038061035.1). Classification (GTDB taxonomy): domain Bacteria; phylum Patescibacteriota; class Minisyncoccia; order Phycocordibacterales; family UBA9973; genus UBA9973. Next base: position 462 of record JBBUAC010000036.1, on the reverse strand, counting down.
GTTCAAGAATTATTAGAAAAAACAAGAAAAGAACAACAAAAAATTCTAGCACAAAAGAAAGAGAATGAAAACCCAAGTGAAGATCTGCTAGAACAAAGGATTAATATTTAAAAAGACAAATTTCCTTTTACTGAAAGAGTATTTTTAGATATCCCATTTTTTATATATTGAAAATATCCTGCCACACCTATCATTATAGAGTTGTCTCCTGTGAGTTTTTTGTTAGGAAATAAAATATTTAAGTTGCCAAAGCCTTGCTTTGGCAACTTCTGTATTTCCTTTTTTAAGTATTTATTCGCAGATACACCACCAGCGACGATTAAAGTTTTTACTTTATATTTTTCTATAGCTTTTTTAGTTTTATATACGAGTGTCTCTATAGCAGCATTTTCAAATTCTAGTGCAATTTCTTTTTTTATTTCAATATTTGTTAAAATATTTGGATCTTGTTTTTTTAAGTCG
>JBBUAC010000035.1:0-3292 GCA_038061035.1 Patescibacteria group bacterium | reverse complement strand
TGATCATCTACTTCAAAATAATGATGTATCAGCATATCTCTAGTTCGAGCTATTTTTTGCCAAGGAATATTATTATGTTTAGTGATAAATTCAGAAGATAAATGTTTTACAGCCTCACCCATCATTTCTACATTTCGAGTCACAGCTTGTTTGATAGTTCGGTTTGTTAGAAATCTTTCTTCCGTAAAGCCGTGTGTGTCTTCTAAAACATTTTCTATAAATTCAAGTATATGATTGAGATATACATTATCGTCCTTCATAAAGTGTTATTAAATCTTTCATGATAAATGGTTTTATATATTTAGACAATCCTCTTTCTGTTACTAAATCTATTTTTTTACCAGTTTTTTTCTCTAATTCTAATTCAAGTCCGGCATGGTCAAAAAGTGATATAGGTTTTTTAAAATTTACAAGTATGTCTATATCACTGATTTGTTTGTTTTCTCCACGAGAAAAAGAACCAAATAATGCAATAAAATTGGCACCATTTCTTTTGAGCGTTGCTTGTATTATTTTTTCCACTTCTTCTCTTTTCATAATTCAAGTATATCAAACAAGTTTTTTTATGCAAGAAAAAAAATATATGAGAAAGTTTGGTATCCGAATCAATTTCGCCCGGGTTTGAAATAGGTGAAAAAATTCAAAAGCTTAGTTTGTACTTTATTGTGCAGATTAAGCTTTTTTATTTATGTATTTGAAGTCTTTCTTCTATGAAATTGAAAACATATTGCATGATGAAAAATTGAAAAAATATTTTTACTTGTAATTTTAAAATTTTTAAAAATTCACTTTTTACATTTTTTTGGTATAAGAAAAAAGCATATGCCTGAAAATTATACACATAGTTTTTGTTTATTTTTTATAGACATCAAATCAATTAGAAAATCCCTTGCTTTTGGCGAGGGATTTTCGTTTTTTGCAGGTATCTATAAGCCGAATTCTGTAATAGATAGTTATTTATCTAGCCCCTCAATTACTTTCGGGGTCAAGCGATTCTTCCCGATTTTCATCGGGACACGATCTTGCACAGGAGTAAATATTTAGCCCCTCGCTTACGCTCGGGATCCCTAAGGACCGTTTCAGCCGGACTTAACCGGGTCGTTTCTGTTCGCAACTCGAGATTACTCTCGGTGGGTATTACCCACTACTTTTTCCTTCGATTGCTCTCAGGATCTGTGTTCGGACTTTCCTCTCTGCCGTAGAGGCAGAGCAACTATCCGATACCTGCCTCTATACTCTATAAAATTTGCTTTTTTATTGCAAGTATGATATACTCTGTTTGTGAGAGTGAGGTAAAACTCACATTTATCGTAAACAATGTATGTGCCGCAAAAAACACCTTTGGGTGTTTTTTGTTTGCACCTCTTCGGCGCATCCGCCGTGGAGGCGGATTGTTATCCTAGAACCTAGTCGACAGAAGCTAGCTATGTTAATATATTTATATGCATCAAGGAGTACAATCTTGGAAAAATCTTGTCATATATGCTTATAGTGTTTTTTCTATTCCCTTACTTACAAAAACTCTCTTTGCTCCTTGGAAACAAGACAGAGTCACAGGAGACCATTTTGGTTTTTTAGAAAAATTTGTTTTTGCTATCTTTTCACGAATTTTAGGTTTTGTTGCGCGAATAGTTTTAATATTTTTAGGTTTATTATTTACAATTTTAATTATTTTTACTTTTCCAATTTTTTTCTTTATACCATTAAAGATAAGTCGTGAATTTCTTCACAGTATGCCATCTTTTGGTGCGTCACTTTCTTATGGAAGTACATTTGCATTAAATAGACACGGTAGAGATGTTTTGAGTCCTTCATCTTTTTTTATGTATGGTAAAGAAAAAGCTCTTCGTATGATAGAACGTGGACTTTCAAAAAATACAAATCACAATGTGCTTTTGGTGGGCGAGAGAGGAGTGGGGAAGTCTTCCCTTATTTCTTATCTTGGGCGACTTGGTTTGTCGGGTCTTTCATTTCCCGGAATTCGTTATCATAGAGTAGTGGAACTTAATGTGGAAGGTTTAACCTTAGAAGATTTTGATAGTTCTTTAATAGAAGTATCAGAAGCTGGCAATGTTATTTTAGTAATTAAAAATATTTTTAACTATGAATCTTTATATGAGAGATTGATGCCGTATTTGGAAATGAAACATTTAGGTATCGTTATCACTACTGACTTTGCAAATTATGATGCTGTATTGAAAAGTCATCCAGAATTTCTTTCTAAATTTGAAAAAGTAGATATTTTGCCGACGACACCTGAAGAGACTTTGTCTGTTTTAAAAAATTATAAATATTTAAATCGTATAAGTATAAAACAAGAAGCATTGGAGGAGATAGTCCGTCTCTCGGATAGATTTATAGGTAATCAATCTGAGCCACTCAAATCTATTTTGATTTTAGAAGAATTGGCTGGATTGAAAAGAAATATCACGATAGATGATGTCAGACAAATAATTTCTGATAAGACAAATATGCCTATCGGTGCAATGGGGGCAGATGAGAGGAAGGTTTTGATTGAATTGGAAAATATAATGCGAAAAAAAATAATAGGGCAAGATGAAGCAGTAAAAGATGTCTCAGATGCACTTCGTCGTTTGCGTACAGGTATAGCAGATCCGAGCAAGCCAGCAGGAAGCTTTTTGTTTTTAGGGCCTACAGGAGTAGGGAAGACATATACAGCAAAGATTTTAGCGGAGAGTTATTTTGGTAGAAAAAATGCAATGATTCGTTTTGATATGAGTGAATTTTCATTGCCGGACTCTGTAACACTATTTTCTGATCGACTTGCTTCTGTAATAGAAGAGATGCCACTTTCTTTAGTTTTTTTTGATGAATTAGAAAAAGCTCATAAATCAATTCATCATCTTCTTTTGCAAGTTTTAGATGAAGGCAAGCTCACTCGCGGTAGTGGAAGGGAAGCAAGTTTTAAAGATGCAATAATCATTGCGACATCAAATGCAGGAAGTAAAGAAATTGTGGCTGACCCAGATATTAGTAAAAAATATTTAATAGAAGTACTTATACAAAATGGAATTTTTGCGCCAGAATTTTTAAATCGCTTTAGTAGTATTGTTTTATTTTTACCTCTTTCTCAATCACAAGTCCGACTTGTGGCAAAATTGCTTTTGCAAGAATTTGCTGAACGACTTTTTGAAGATAAAAATATAACACTTGAGATAACAGATGAACTTATAGAAAAGATAGCATTAGCGGGTTTTGATTTGAATTTTGGAGCTCGTCCTATAAAGCGTGCAATAGAAGAAATCGTAGAAAATAAAGTAGCAGAATATAT
>JBBUAC010000034.1:4802-7972 GCA_038061035.1 Patescibacteria group bacterium | reverse complement strand
TATGGCAGAAGAATTTAAGAGAGATAAGCCCCATGTAAATGTGGGCACCATCGGTCATGTCGATCACGGCAAGACCACATTAACAGCAGCAATTTTACATGTGCTGAACCTCGCTGGTAAGACTGTGCGTCTTCGAGGCGTTGATCAGATAGACAATGCTCCAGAAGAAAAAGCTCGCGGTATTACTATTAATATTTCTCATAATGAATATGCCACAGATGCAAGACATTATGCGCATATTGATGCTCCAGGACATGCTGACTATATTAAAAATATGATTACAGGTGCTGCTCAAATGGACGGTGCTATTTTAGTTGTCGCAGCTACTGATGGTGCTATGCCTCAAACTCGCGAACATGTGCTTTTGGCAAAACAAGTTGGTGTTCCAAATATGATTGTATTTTTGAATAAATGCGATATGGTTGATGATAAAGATATGCTTGATATGGTAGAAGAAGAAATTCGTGAACTCTTGACGAAACAAGGTTTTGATGGAGCAAATGTTCCTGTAATTAAAGGTTCTGCTCTAAAAGCTCTCGAAGCAAAATCTATTGACGATGAGGATGCAAAGAAAATTCTTGAACTTGTTGATGCTCTCGATACTTATATTCCTGTTCCAGAAAGAGATATTTCAAAACCATTTCTTATGCCAGTTGAAGATATTTTCTCTATTGAAGGTAGAGGAACGGTTGTGACTGGAAAAATTGAAAGAGGAATTGTGAAAGTGGGAGAAGAAGTGGAAATTGTCGGTATTAAAGCAACTGTAAAATCAGTTGTCACAGGTATTGAAATGTTCAATAAAAATTTACAAGAAGGTATGGCTGGAGATAATGCAGGCATACTTCTTCGTGGTCTTAAAAAAGAAGATATTACAAGAGGACAGGTGCTTGCAAAGCCAGGTACTGTAACTCCGCATGACAATTTTACTGCTGAAATTTATGTTTTGAAAAAAGAAGAAGGTGGACGACACACTCCTTTTTTCAAAGGATATAAGCCACAATTTTATATTCGAACTACAGATGTGACAGGAGATGTGACACTTGCAGAAGGGACAGAAATGGTAATGCCGGGAGACACAGTGAAAATTACTGTGAAATTAGTAACTCCTGTTGCATTAGAAGAATCTCAAAGATTTGCTGTTCGCGAAGGAGGCAAGACGGTTGGAGCTGGAGTGGTAACTAAAATATTAGGATAAAGAAAAATTACGAATTACGAATTACGAATTACGAATTCAAAAATAGAATTAGAAATTAATTGCTAATTTTTAATTAATAATTCGTAATTGAATAATATGGCAACTAAAGAAATAAAAACAAAAAAAGTAAAAGATTCTGATGAAGAGCAAAAAGTAAAAGTTGCTAAGGTATCAAAAACTTCTGCAAAAAAATCTACTCGTTCTACAGTTGTGGACAAAAAAACTGTAGCTTCTTCTGTTTCTGCTATTGCTGTATCTGCGACAAAAAATAATGATAAGATAGTCTTGCGTATTAGAGTGCGTGCTTATGAAAATAAAATTTTAGATGCATCTGTAAAACAAATAATAGATACAGCATTGAGATATGATGCAGTGATAGTAGGTCCTGTGCCACTTCCTACTGAGATTAAAAAATACACAGTTAATAGAGCTTCTTTTATTTACAAAAATTCAAGAGAGCAATTTGAAATTAGAGTACACAAAAGATTGATTGATATTATAAACCCAAATGCTAAAACGGTTGAAGCACTGACAAATCTGTCTCTTCCTTCTGGAGTAGATATTGATGTGAAGATGCTTTAAATCAATTAAAAATTAAAAATTAAAAATTACGAATTAAAAATTTGAAATTCGTAATTTGAAATTCGTAATTAAATTAAATGAAATTCATTCTTGGAGTAAAAGAAAATATGACAGAATATTTTTCCCCAGAAGGAGAGGTTTTTCCTGTTACTGTCATTTCTGCTGGTCCTATAGTCGTGACTCAAATAAAGACAAAAGAGTCTGATGGATATAATGCAATTCAATTTGGTTTTGGTAAAAAAAATCCAAAGAATATAAACAAAGCAATTCGTGGTCATATCAAAGATTTAGGTGATTTTAAATATATTAAAGAATTTCAGACAGATGAAAAAACTGAAATTAAAGTGGGAGATATTTTTAATGTTGCAGATCTTTTTTCTGTGAACGATAAGTTGCAAATTTCTAGTATTTCAAAAGGCAAAGGATTTCAAGGTGTAGTAAAGCGACACGGTTTTCATGGTGGTCCTCGTACTCATGGACAAAAACATTCAGAAAGAGAACCAGGGTCTATTGGTGCTGGTGGTATGCAAAAAGTAATGAAAGGAAAGCGTATGGGGGGCCGTATGGGTGGTGATAGGATTACGCAGAAAAACTTAAAAATTATTTTTATAGATAAGGAAAACAATACAATGCTTATAAAAGGAGCAATACCAGGAAGACGTGGAAGCTTAGTAGAAATTAAAGCAATTACAAATTAAAAATTACGAATTACGAATAAAAATGGAAGCAAAAATATACAATCAAAAAGGAGATTCTACGGAAACAATAAAACTTCCTAAAAAAGTATTTGCTGCAAAGTGGCGAGCAGATTTAGTGCACCAAGTTGTCTATAGTATGCGTTCGAATAAAAGAGCAGGAACTGCTGATACTAAAGACAGGGGCGAAGTTCGTGGAGGAGGCAAAAAACCATGGAAACAAAAAGGAACTGGACGAGCTAGACATGGATCATCTAGAAGTCCTATTTGGGTTGGTGGAGGAGTTACTCACGGACCACTTTCTGCTAAAAATTATAAAAAGAAGATTTCAAAAAAGATGCGTGCACAAGCTTTGTTTTCTGTGCTTTCAAAAAAGATGAAAGATGGAGAAATACTTTTTGTGGACTCACTCACAGTATCTGATATTAAAACAAAGCAAGCTTTAAGCGTATTTAAGAATTTAGCTAAAGTTCTAAAATCAAAAACTTTAATTAATTCTAAAAAGCCAAAAGTATTGACCGCACTTTTTGAAAGGAATGAAAAGACAGAAAAAAGTTTTAGGAATTTACCCCAATTAGAGATAGTCTTTTTAAAGAATTTAAATCCTTTTGATGTATTAAATTATCAATATCTTTTAATAGAAAATCCAAAAGAAAGTGTTAAATTTTTAGAAAGTAGAGGATGAAAAATTCCCCTCT
>JBBUAC010000034.1:0-4702 GCA_038061035.1 Patescibacteria group bacterium | reverse complement strand
ATGACAACAACAATTACAAAAATAATAAAAAATCCTAGAATTACAGAAAAAGCATCTGGTGTGGCAGAGCAGAATATATATACTTTTGATGTTGCCATAGGAGCTAACAAAACAGAAATAAAAAAAGCTATTTTTATTATTTATAAAGTTAAACCAGTGAAAGTAAATATAATACCAATACCTTATAAAGAAACTAAGTTGCGTGGTAAAGTTGGAAAATCTGGTGGCGGCAAAAAAGCATTAGTTTATTTAAAAAAAGGAGATAAAATAGAAGTTTTATAATTAGAAGTTAAGAATTACGAATTAAAAATTTGAAATTCGTAATTGAGAATTGTTAATTTATGAAGAAGTACAAACCTACAACTAAATCCAGAAGAAAAATGACCAATGTTAATTATCGTGGTGTTTTGACCAAGACAATACCAAGCAAGTCTCTAACACACGGTTTTAAACGTTCTACTGGAAGAAATAATGCTGGAAGAATCACGATGAGGCATCGTGGCGGAGGACATAAACGACTTTTTCGAGATATTGATTTTTTATATAATAAAAAAGAAATTCCAGCTATTATAAAATCTATAGAATATGACCCAAATCGTAGTGCATTTATCGGTCTTGTTTCTTATAAAGATGGGGAAAAAAGATATGTTATTTTACCAAAATCTGTAAAGCCGGGAGATACTTTTGTCGTTTCTCCAAATGCCACTCTGACACCTGGTAATAGATTGCCTTTAAAAAATATTCCAGTTGGAACTTTTGTTTATAATATAGAAATTAAAATAAATGGTGGCGCCAAGATTGCAAGAAGTGCTGGTATTTTTGCTCAAGTAGTCGCAAATGCAGAAGGATATACTAATATAAAAATGCCTTCATCTGAAATTAGAAAAGTAAATGAAAATTGTTTTGCTTGTATAGGTACTGTTTCAAATGAAGAGCATCATTTAGAAAATTTTGGTAAAGCAGGAAGAAGTCGCTGGAAGGGCATACGTCCGAGAGTTAGAGGATCTGCTATGAATCCAGTGGATCATCCATATGGTGGAGGAGAAGGCAGACAAGGACGAGGAACAAAAAGACCAAAAACAATGTGGGGTAAAGTTACAGGTGGAAGAAAAACTAGAACTCCTAAAAAATATTCAAATATATTTATCGTGTCGCGCCGTCGCACTGGTAAAACTAGAAAAAGCAGTAATTCTTAAAAATCTTTTTCTAAAATTTTATTTGACATTTTATGCTTATTTGCTAATATAAAACCCATGCTCGCTAAGGGCTTTTTGTTTAATACTTTAAATTACGAAACTCGCGAAATATCAACTTTTTTTCGGTACGGATTTTTTGAAGCTTAAAAAATCCTGAAGTTCTCGGCTCGACAGCCTCGAAACCCCTTCAAAAAGTTATATTTCTTGAGTTTCGTAATTCAGGATAAATTATTTATGACACGATCAATCAAAAAAGGTATATATGTGGATCCAAGAATAATTAAAAAGATTGTTGGTAAAAATCCTCTTCAAACTGATATCATAAAAACATGGATCAGAGCTTCTGTCATATCTCCAGAGATGGTTGGTTTTACTTTTGGTGTTTATAATGGGAAGATTCATATTCCCGTTTTGGCAACTGAAGATATGGTAGGCCACAGGTTGGGTGAATTTTCTCCTACTAAGAAATTTATAAAACATGGAGGAAAAATGCAGAAAGAAATGGAACAAAAGAAAAAAGAAACAGAAATAACACAAGCCAAGAGTGCGTCTGCGGCAGCTGCTGATGCAAAAAAGAAATAAGATTAATTACGAATTATCAATTACGAATTACGAATTTAAAAAACATGAAAGCATTTTTAAAAAATTATAGACAATCCCCAAGAAAAGTTCGATTAGTTACAGAACTAGTAAAAGGAAAAAAAGTAAAGGAGGCATTGATTGCTCTTGATTTTTTGGCTAAACGTGCAGGACTTCCAGTAAAGAAGCTTTTAGAGGGCGCTATAGCAAATGCAAAACAAACAGGAGCGAATGAAGCTGATTTATTTATAAAAGAATTAACTGTAGATAAGGGTGTAGTAATGAAACGTATGATGCCGAGAGCGATGGGACGTGGTGCTAGAATAAATAAACGAACTAGTCATATCACTTTAGTATTAGCAGAAAAAATTGTTGTTTCAAAAAAAGAAAAAGACAAATTAAAAGAAAAGAAAGAAAAAATTAAAATTAATAAAAAAATAATTCGTAATTCGTAATTCATAATTTTAAATTATATGAGTAAAATTGTTCATCCATATGCCCATAGATTAGTAATACTTAGAGATTGGAAATCTCGATGGTTTTCTGATCCTAAAAAATATTCTCTATTTTTAAAGAAAGATGTATTTATACGTGAATATCTTGAAAAGAGATTGAGGGGTATGTATGTATCTTCAATTGAAATTGAAAGAAATCAAAAAACAACTCGCCTTATTATAAAGACTTCTCGTCCAGGTTTAATTATTGGAAGAAATGGAGAAGGTGCTACAAAGTTGAAAGAAGATATTTTGAAAAAGATGGATAGATTGAAATTGGAAAGACCTGAAGATTTTAAATTAGAAATACTGGAAGTGAGTAATCCAGAAGCAGATGCTTCAATCATAGCTTATATGGTGGCAGAAGGATTAGAAAAAAGAATGCCATATCGTAGGGTTATAAAACAAGTAGTTGAAAAAGTAATGAGTGCTCGTGGTGTGGAAGGAGTGAGAATAGTGCTTTCGGGACGGCTTGGTGGTGCTGAGATTGCTCGTACAGAAGAATTGAAGCGTGGAAGTATTCCACTTCAGACTTTTAGGGCAGATATTGATTTCAAGAGAGAAAGAGCAACTCTTTCATATGGAGTTATAGGCATAAAGGTGTGGATTTATAGAGGTAAAATCTTTGCAGATAAAAAGAAGGAAATTAAAAGTTAATTTAAATTATTATGCTTATCCCTAAGAAAGTAAAATTTAGAAAATGGCAAAGTGAGCGTAGTAATAAAAAAACTATTACTCCAGATACTCGTGGAACAAAATTGGCTTTTGGCTCTTTTGGTTTAAAGGCCGAAACATCTGCACGTGTAAAATCAAATCAAATTGAATCTGCAAGAAAAGTGATATCTCGCACACTTACAAAAACTGGTAAATATTGGATTCGTATTTTTCCTGATAGACCATATACACAAAAAGCTGCACAAATGGGTATGGGAAAAGGAAAAGGAGATCCACAAGGATATTGTTTTGAAGTTTTACCAGGACGTATTATTTTTGAAGTTGACGGAATAGAGGAAAGTGTCGCTCGCGAAGCATTGCGTAAAGCAGGAAGCAAGCTTCCTGTTAAAACAAGAGTAATCTCTAGAGCATATAATATATAAAATAATTACGAATTACGAATTTAAAATTACGAATTTAAAAATGCCAAAGAAAAAAGAAAATTTAAAAATAGACAACAATGACGATGACTTAAAAAATAAACTTATTTTATTGCAAGAGAGTCTTAGGATCTTGCGTTTCAAGAGTCAGGGGTCAAGATCAAAAAATGTAAAAGAAGAGAAAAACTTAAAGAAACAAATAGCTAGAATTCTTACGGAAATAAATAAAAATAATAAAAAGTTATAAAGTAATAAAGTAAAAAATGAAAACAAAAATAATCACAAAAGAAAACGAGAAAGATACAAAGAACAAAGGTTTTGTTTTGAAAGGCGTTGTTGTATCAGACAAGATGGACAAGACTATCGTAGTTTCTGTTTCACGCCTTATTAAGCATCCTAAATATGGGAAATTTTATAAAGTAAATAAGAAATATAAAGCACACGACGAAGAAAATAAATATAAAGTAGGAGAAAATGTAGAAATAATAGAAACCAGACCAATTTCAAAAGACAAGAAATTTAGAGTTATAAAGTAGAAATTATAAAGTTTATAAAAGATTAAAATTATGATTCAAGATGGAACTTTAGTAAAAATAACAGATAATGCTGGAGGTACTGTGGGAAAAGTATTCAAGGTACTTGGTAGTTCAAAAAAGAGATATGCTTACTTGGGTGATTTGGTCGTTATTTCTGTAAAAACAGCAAGCCCAAGAAAAGGAGTTAAAAAGAAAGATGTTCATCAAGCTGTAGTTGTGAGAACAAGAGGAGTTAGTCGAAGAAAAGATGGCTCTTATATTAGATTTGATGATAATGCTGTAGTTATATTAGAAAAAGGTAAAAAAGACCCAAAGGCAGGACGTGTTTTTGGTCCTATACCGAGAGAGCTTGCTGAGAAAGGTTTTCAGAAGATAATTTCTTTAGCGCAAGAGGTAATATAGTTAATTAAAAATTACGAATTATCAATTACGAATTAAGAAAATGAAAATAAAAAAAGGAGACAATGTGAACATAATAGCTGGTAAAGAAAAAGGCAAAAAAGGCAAGGTTATTCGTGCTTTACCGAAAGAAAATAAAGTTGTTATAGAAGGTTTGAATATGTTAAAAAAACATAAAAAACCTAGAAAGTCAGGTGAAAAAGGAAGCGTAATAAGTGTTGCTATGCCGATACATGTTTCCAATGTTAAGAAAATTAATTAGATCACAAAATCATGAAACATTTAACTATAAAAGAAAAAGAAAAAAGTGTATTTTCTGCTCAAAATGGACATTATAAAAATTCCATGGCAGCACCCAAATTACAAAAGATTGTAATAAATGTAGGTACTGGTACGGCTATTAA
>JBBUAC010000033.1:20779-22561 GCA_038061035.1 Patescibacteria group bacterium | reverse complement strand
GTGGACCCTACAGGACTCGAACCTGCCACCTCCTCATTGCAAATGAGGCGCTCTAACCAGATGAGCTAAGGGCCCGACACAATAAATATTCTATATTATTTTTTTTATAATGCAAATATTTTTTAAATATAAGAGTTGTTTTTTTCATTTTTTCTGCTAATATAATAAAAGTTCTTTATTTTAATTAAATAAATTCGGGAGTAGCTCAGCGGTAGAGCGATCGCCTGTTAAGCGATTGGTCGTAGGTTCGATCCCTACCTCCCGAGCATGTAAAAATCTTAAGTCCACGAAAGTGGGCTTTTGATTTTTTATGCGAGGGAGAGCACATGAACTGCTTCATGTGCGAGTAGGGAGCGAAAAGCTTTTCGTTAAGAATTTGAAATTTATTTCTAATTCTTCAAAAAGGTATACTGTCCTCGTAGAGGAAGATACCCTACCTTCCGAGCCAAAAAACTAGATACAAATTAATTTTTAATGATTCGACTATCCATATTTCTTTTAACGGATTTCGTATTAAATGTTTAATTGATTTTAAATAGTTTTTGGTATATATTTAATATGTAGGTAATGAGTCGAAATAAAAAGGATGATAAATAAATTATAAATTAAATAAAAAATAAAATTATGGAAAATGATATAAAAATTTTAGTGGAGGATTTAGCAAAAATGATAGGGGAGGGAAAGGTATTGGAAGCATTTGATAAATATTATTCAGATGATATAGAAATGCAAGAAAACAATGATGCTCCTCGTATAGGAAAAGAGGTAAATAGAGCACATGAAGAATCCTTTGTGGGAGGAATAATAGAAGTTCGTGAAATGAAAACTTTAGGTATAGCAGTGGGAGATAATTATTCAACAATAGAATCTTTTATGGATGCTACGCATAAAGATTGGGGTGTTATGAAGATGTCTCAAGTAGCTGTACAGCATTGGAAAGATGGAAAGATTGTGAAGGAAAAGTTTTATTATAATAAGTAATAGTTCTTGTCGGATGTTTATAGAATATTAAAATAATTAAAATTATTATGAAAGAAGAAAAAATCTGTTGATAATGAATTATAAAGAATGGGAATAGAATCAAAAATAAAACCAAAACCAAAACCAAAACCAGAAACTAGTGAAAGTAGAAGAGGTTTTTTAAAATTTTTAGGTTTTTCTACTGTTTATAATCCATTACCATTTATTAATGAATTAGCAAAGATAAATACAAATACAGATAAAGAAACAAAAAATAACATAGAATTATCTAATTTTGATCCTGAAAAAGTATTTAAAGAGGCCCAAGTTTTATATACAGAATATATAACATCAGATGATTATATGTTGCGCTTAAAATTGTTATTTTTTAGAGCTGATAAATTTAAGGATTCTAAATATATTCCAGGGAAAAGCTTTGAGGATACTTTCGGTGATTTTGATGCAATTAATATAGAATTTGAAAATTTAACAACAGAAGAACAAAGAAAATATGTTTCAAGGGCAATATCTTTTAGGGCAGAAAAGATGGAAGAAGTAAACAATATAGAACATAAATTTTTTGATAAATTAAGTGATGATTTAGAAAGAAATGAAAAAACACAGGCTTCTATGATAAATGTAGAAAGTTTTAAAAAAATACTTTCAAAAACAAAAAAATCTGAGCAAATTGAAATATTAAATATACTTTATACTCCTGAAGTAGTAGAATATATTTTAGAATCTATAAATTCTCCAAAAATTAAGAATTTTATAATAATAAAAAATCCAGATACAACATGGCATCCTAATTTCTTTCTACAA
>JBBUAC010000033.1:15784-20679 GCA_038061035.1 Patescibacteria group bacterium | reverse complement strand
TACCAACAAATATTTTTACAAAGTTAGATGAAAGAAGTGATCAAATTTTACAAAAACTAGAAGATGAAAAAGATATATTATCAAGTGAAGAAAAAAGACTTTTAATTGCAGAAGCAAATTTTTTATCAAATTATGGAGAAATTATCCAATATTTAATAAATATGTTACGAATAAATAGAAATAAAAACAAAGAAGAACCTGTTGAATTAACAGAAAAAGATGCTATTTGGCTTTTAAAAAACCTTGCTAGTGTTGATGATGTTGACTTACCTGAGGAGAGTAATGTTAAAAATTTGATGAATAATATTCGATCTAGTATTATATTTCTTTTAGCTAAAAATTTACCCAAAGAGAAAGGGGTAGAGCAATATTCATAAACTAATATAGTATAAAGTTATCCACAGGCAGATTGATAATTTTAAGTTAATAAAGTTATAATATATGTATTATTAATTAATTAATCACTAAAACTTCCTTATTATTAGTTAATTTCTAGAAAATTTATAAATATGAATAAAAAAATTTGGTATTCTGTTTTAATGATTCTTATTGTAGCTAGTATATCTGTTGCAGGAACATATTCTTATTTCACTGCAACTAGAACAACTAATGCAAATCGTTTTGCGGCTGGTACTTTAGATCTTAATGTTTCTGCAAATGGTAATAAACTTGAACCTTTTATTATTGAAAATCTTGGGGGTGATACAAATATTAGTGGTACAAAAACTTGGACGATAAAAAATACTGGCTCTTTGCCTGGTCGTTTGTTGATTCGTTTGGAAAATGTTGTTAATACTGAAAATGGTTGTAATGATCAGGAAAAAGCAGTTGAACCTGATTGTGATACCCTAGATAATGTAGGTGATCTTGGAAATATTATTAATTTGAAAGTTGCATTAAATGGAGTTGATAAAGCGGAATCAACACTAGCTACTGATCAAATAAACAAAATAGGTATTGATTGGAGTGCTCTACCATCAATTATTTTAAAAGCTGGTGAAGAAACTACTGTTACTACTTATTGGTTTACTAAAGAAAATTCTTACGGTAATGAAATTCAGGGTGATTTTACTCAATTTGATATTAATTTTCGTTTAATTCAATTAATTTAATTGACAATGACGATAATTAAATTAATTTTAAGTTTAATTAAATGGATAATAATAATTGGAATTGCGGTATTAGGAGTTTATGTTATTAGTTCTAATTTTAATATTTTAGGAAATTATCGACCATATTTAGTTCAATCTGGATCAATGGAGCCATCCATTATGACTGGGGATATTGTCGTTATTCAAAGTCGAAATACTTATGTCATTAATGATGTAATTACTTTTAAAAAAAATAGTGGTCAGATTGTTACACATCGTATCGTTTCTGTTGAAGGTGAAAAAGAAAAACAATATTTTACCAAAGGAGATGCCAACCGTACTGGAGATGAGGATATAATTATAAATGAACAAATTGTAGGTAAGGTAGTATTAGTTATTCCCAAACTTGGTTATTTAGTAGCTTTCATTAAATCAGGTCCCGGATTAATTTATTTATTGATTATTCCAGCTATTGTTTTTATTTTTGATGAGTTAATAAAAATAAAGAAAAATGTTAAAAATAGAAATTAAACGTTTAACAGTATTCTTAATATTATTATATATTTTCCTATCCAAAACTAATTATACTGATGCCGATATTTTTGCTGAAAGAAAAGTTCAAAATAATAAATTTTCAGCTATTACTCTTGATTTTTCAACTAAAAATTCTTTTAATAATGGTTTAATTACCAGTCTTTTTAGTTCATTGGGTATTGTGCCAAACGGTTTTGATTTGAGAGCAGCTAGGGTTACGCAAGAAGATGGTGCTAATTCTAAATATTATTTAAGAACAATAAAAACTAATGGTGATGATTTTCTCTGTAATAATTTAAAGGTAAAAGTTTTAAGTCGAAATTTTATTGTACTTTTTAATGGTCTTTTATTAGATTTATCTGTGATATCTAATTTTAAAAATACTGATTCAACTGATTTTATATATTTTATTAGTTTAGATGAAAAAGACCAGAAATTAAAAAATAAAATTTGTGAATTTAATTTTATTTTTAAGACTTATCGTGATAATCCAAATGAGCAAGGTGGAATTTTTGCACAGCGACTGATAAGCAATGTTATTTCAAGTGGTAATTGGTAACTTTGTTTTTTAGTATATTTATTTTTAATTTTTTGCTATAATGTTTATTATGAAAAAGAAAAAGGCAAAGAAGAGCTTGAATTTCAGGTAAAATGGAAGAATTAAAATAAATCTATATGGAAGCACAAACTAGCTTAATAATATTATTCTCTGTAATAGTTGTGGGATTTTTAATTATAGACCTTGGTTTTTTAAATAAAAAAAGTCATAAAATTGAATTTAAACCAGCTTTATATCAATCATTATTTTGGATTGGAATATCTTTAGTTTTTGGATTTTTAATTTATTTATTTATAGGAAAAGAAATAGCTGTAGAATTTTTTAGCGCATATATTACAGAAAAAATGTTATCAGTAGATAACCTTTTTGTAATATTATTGATTTTTAGTTATTTTAAATTAGAAGAAAAATATCACCATAAGGCTTTGTTTTGGGGTATATTGGGAGCAATAGTTTTTCGTGGAATTTTTATTGGAGCGGGGGCATATATTATTCATCAATTTTATTGGGTTTTATATATTTTTGGAGCAATTTTACTTTATACAGGTATTAAGTTATTGAGAGATAAAAAAGAAGAACATATTGATTTTAAAAAAAGTAAAATAATAAAATTTGCTCATAAAATATTTCCTTTTACTGATAGTCATCATGGCGGAAAATTCTTTGTTAGAGAAAATGGAAAATTTTATTTTACTTCATTGTTTATGGTGGTTTTAGTAATAGAGGCAACAGATATTATTTTTGCAGTTGACTCTATTCCTGCTGTTTTTGCTATTTCACAAAATTTATTTGTAGTATTTACTTCAAATATTTTTGCAATTATGGGATTACGAGCACTATTTTTCTTAATTGAAAATATATTACATAGATTTCATCATTTACAAAAAGGACTTGCTATCATATTGTTATTTATTGGATTAAAAATGTTAATAGGAATATTTAATTTACACATATCTTCTCTTGCTTCATTTGGGGTTATTATGTTTGCTCTTATTTCATCTATACTTTTATCAATTATCTTTCCTAAGAAAATTTAATAATAAATTATCTATGGTATAATTCAACTATGTTTAAGTTTCTTTTTTCAAATTTTAAAAAAGGTATTAAAAAAATAATTGATAATCCGCAATTAATTTATACTATTGTTATAGCAGTACTTATTACTGGATCTTTTATTTTTATGGCTGAGAGATTCATAGGTATTGCAAACGATGCGCAAGAACGTCTTGTAAATGTACGCATTGGATCTCTTCAAGACGCATTTGTTAGTTTTGCTTCTGATAAGATTGATGATTCTTCATATTTAAATAAAAAAATTGAAAATATTGTCCGTTCAAATGAAACTATAAAAAGTTTTAAAATAATTGTTAAAAAAACAAATACAGATATTGATTCTGGTCTTGATGTTAATTTAGAGAAACTAGAAAATTTCTATATTATTATTGCTTCAAATAATTTAGATGAAATAAATAAAACAGACGATGATGTATCCTTTTTATATAATTTAGCTTCTGGTGATCCAGCTAATTCTATAACTATATTTTTAAATGAAGGTAATGAAAGATTGTTTAAAACAGCTAGAGCCATAACTGATGATTTAGGTAGTGTTTTAGGTGTCGTGGTGACTACGCAGACTTTGTCTTTGGCTGATATTGTAA
This sequence comes from Patescibacteria group bacterium, assembly GCA_038061035.1. Lineage (GTDB taxonomy): Bacteria > Patescibacteriota > Minisyncoccia > Phycocordibacterales > UBA9973 > UBA9973. The sequence continues at coordinate 16,837 of JBBUAC010000033.1, read as the reverse complement.
TACAAAATAATATAACAAATAGCAGAATACTGCTTCTGCTTATTGTTATGCTTATTTTGTTTTTATTTTTTAGACATTCCAAAATCATTGATTATATGGATTTATATAAAAAATTAAAAGAATTAGATCAATTGAAAGACGATTTTATTTCTATGGCTTCTCATGAATTACGAACCCCACTTACTATTATCAGTGGATATGCAGAATTTTTAAATGAAGATAAAAAATTATCAGCAGAAAATAGAGAATATATATCAAAGATTTATATTTCTGCAAAAGGTCTTGAAACTCTCGTAGCCGATATGTTAGATGTATCTAAAATTGAACAAGGAAAAATGTCATTTAAAATGGAAAAAGTAAATCCTAGTGAGATTATAAATACAGTAGTATCATCTTTTATTTTGTCAACAAAAGAAAAAGGACTAAATATTTATTTTGATAAAACAGAAATAATAGATGATCAATTTATAAATATTGACATAGAACACTTTAAACAAATTTTAGTTAATTTGATAGGTAATGCTATAAAATATACGATTAAAGGAGAAATTATAGTTAAACAATACAGAGAAAAGAATACTTTATATATAAGAATTATTGATACCGGTGTAGGAATGATTGAAGAGGAAAGGGAAAGATTATTTCAAAAATTTTATCGTATCAGAACAGACGATACTCATGGCATAAGAGGCACGGGCTTGGGTTTGTGGATAACCTCTAAAATTACAAAAGAAATGAATGGTAATATATCAGTAGAGTCAATAAAAGGTGTTGGTTCTCATTTTATTATTTCATTTCCAATAGTTGTTTAGTTTTATTATAATTTTAATTAAAAAGTTTTTAAAAAATAATGAAAAAAATAAATCTTAGTTTTGTATCAAAAATTCGAAATAATGCATTCATATTTAGTTTTTGTTTTTTTATTATAGTTATATTTTTATTTTGGGGGATAATATATGCAGAAGGTAATACCTTAAATAACAATAATAGGGTAGAAGAGAAACTTAAAGAAGAGCAGGCCAAAGATAAAAAAGTTAAAGAAGAAAAAGTTAA
>JBBUAC010000033.1:0-15684 GCA_038061035.1 Patescibacteria group bacterium | reverse complement strand
AGAAACTTAAAGAAGAGCAGGCCAAAGATAAAAAAGTTAAAGAAGAAAAAGTTAAGGAGGAAAAAGCTAAAGAAGAAAAAGTTAAAGAGGAAAAGATTAAAGAAGAGAAACTTAAAGAAGAATTTTCTTCAAAAACTGAAAATTTAGGTCTTTTAATTGAAGAACGTAAAATTGCGATTGATAAAACTAAAGAAGAATTAGTAAAAATAATTAATAAAGAAGCTGAAGATGTTGTTAAAAATAATAAATTGTTAGAAGAAAAAGCTAAAGAAGAAAAAGTTAAGGAAGAAAAGATCAAAGAGGAGAAAGCTAAAGAAGAAAAAGTTAAGGAAGAAAAGATCAAAGAGGAGAAAGCTAAAGAGCAAAAATTAAAGGAGGAAAAAGTTAAAGAAGAAAAGATTAAAGAGGAAAAAGTTAAAGAAGAAAAAGTTAATGTTTTACGTGATGATATTTTGAAAAAAGTTGATTCTAGTTTGTCAAAATCTACAGATATTACATCTAAAGATATAAATGATTTAAAAAAAGATATCAATAATGATATTAATAATTTGCAATTAACAAATAATAAAGATAAAGATAAAGATAAAGATAAAGATATATTAAACACTAGTGAGACTTCAAAAAAAGAGATAGTAAATAAATTAGATGAGTTATCAGAATTGATAAATAATCAAACTGTTTCATTTAGAGAAAAAGACGGACGTCTTTTGTATAAAGATAGCAATAAAGATGGTATTTCTGATTATGATTCGATTTATCTTTTTAATATAGATCCGATTTTACCAACACCAGTATCTGTATATGAAGGTAAAAGTATAAATGCTGAAGAGAAAATTTTACTTGGATTTGATCCTACAAAAACTGAATTAGTAAAAATAGAAACAGAAAAGCCACAAGACTCGACAGCTAAAGTTCTTTCTACATATAAGGTGAAAAAAGTAGATTTAACAGAAGAGAAAGAAGTTGTTTTTTCTGGTCAAGCATTACCCAATAGTTTTGTAACTTTATATATATATAGTACACCTATCATTGTGACTGTTAAAACAGACAACAATGGTGAATGGCGTTATATATTAGATAAAGAATTGGAAAACGGAGACCATACTGTGTATATTGCTACAGTTAATAATTCTGGAAATATTGTAGCTAAAAGTTCTCCTTATTTATTTACAAAAACAGCAGAAGCTGTTACCTTTAGAGATGCTTCAGTCGCAGAAGTTTATACAGATCAAAATAAACCTGGATTATTAAAAGGGGATGTAGTCATATATGTCGTTATTCTTATAATTATGATTATATTAACCTTATTCGGTATAAGTATCAGTAGAAAAGAAAAAATACAATAAAATAATTTTATTTTTAAAGTTATTTATGGTATAATAAAAAAATGGAAAATAATAAACAATATGTAGGTGCTTTATTTATTAGTTTAGCGGTTGTTGTATTTGCTTTTGCAGTGGCTTTTTCGGCATATAATTTTTCAAAACTTGGTTCTCATGTTGAAGTAAAAGGTCTTTCAGAGAAAATAATGAAATCAGATACTGCTACATGGACGATAAGTTTCGATGTTAAATCAAGCAATATTGAGACACTTTATTCTGAACTTGAACGTAATAAAAATGCAATTGAATCATTTTTAATAAATTCTGGTTTTGAAAAATCTGAAATAAATATGACACCAATGAGTATATATCAAGATACATATCGTGATGCACTTTTTAGATATAATGCAGGAGCTCAAATATCTTTATATACAAAAAAAGTAGATTTGGTTAAAGAAGTTTCAAAAAATACATTGCCTTTGCTTCAAAAGGGAGTATTGATAACTCAAAGTAACACATATTTTGAATTTACAGATATAAATAGTATAAAACCAGAAATGCTTGCGGAAGCTATAGCAAATGCAAAAATTTCAGCTAAAGAATTCGCTAGTGCATCAGGGTCTAAAGTAGGGAATATAGTTCGAGCAAATCAAGGTGTAATAGACATAAGTGAAAAAGATCCAGGTTCTCCAGAATATAAAAAGATTCGTGTAGTTTCTACATTACGATTTTTTTTGAAATAATCATTTATAGAGTATAATACGATAAGTTATTTTTATTAATATAAAACAATGACCTAAAAAAGGTAAAATATATGGCAAAAAGAAATACGACACTTAGTCCAAAGAAAAAATCAAGACATTCTCATAAGACAAAAAAAAGACTTCTTATAAAAAGAGAAACACTTCTAAAAAAGAAAACTAAAAAAAGATCTTAAATAATCAAGAACCTTTTAAAGTACTTTCTATTGTTTTTATTATCATCTCCATATTTTGAGATGATTTTATGATGTAACCCTTTACCCCTATTTCCATACCAGATGATACAGCATCGCTAACGTCTTTTATTTTAGACAATTGAGAAGATATTAAAATTGGTATTTTATGATTAAGATTTTTATTTTTCAAGGCTTCTAAAAATTCTAAACCACCCATTTTAGGCATTACCAAATCAAGAATTATCATATCGGGCATACTTGTATCTATTGATTTTAAGCCTTCTTCTCCATTTAACACACTAGTAATTATATATTTTTCCTTAGGCATAGAGTCCACAAGGATTTTAACAAATATCTCATCATCATCAACAATTAAGATTTTTTTCATATTTTTAAAATATTAGACCAATAATGTATAACTTGTCTATTATACCAGTGGCAAAGTGAAAAAGAAAGTACTACCTACTCCAACTTTAGAAACGACACTTATTTCGCCACCGTGTTCATCTATTATACCTCTAGCTATGACAAGACCCAAGCCAGTACCTTTTTGTTTTTTTGTAACAGCATTTTTTGTATCTAATTGTCTAAATTTACTAAAAATGCTATTTATATTTTCCTTTTCTATTCCTATACCAGTATCAGATACTAATATTATAATAAATGGATTTTTGTTTTTTATATCTAGGTTTTGAGAGATTGAATTTTCTATTTTATAACCAAAAAGTTTAGCTTCTTCATCTATATTTTTTGTTGGATTATGTAAAAAAGCAATAACATTTACTTCACCTTTCTCATTTGTATATTTTATTGCATTGGATATTAAATTACTCAAAACATGTTCTATTCCTTCTTGGTCAAACATTGTTTTTTCAGGTATATTTTTATCAAAAGAAGATTTTAATGAAATATTTGAGTCTTTTGCAAATATAGAATAAAAATCAACCCTATCTTTTATTACTTTTGTAATATCTCCTTCTTGTTTGTTTATATTAAATTTTCCGGCTTCTATTTTTGCAACATCTAATATGTCACTTACTAGCTCTAGCATATTTGATGAATTTTTGTAAATAAGTTCTATATATTCATCATATCCTTTATCGTCAAGTGTAATTGTTTTATTTTTTAAGACTTCACTTATTTTTTTAATACCATCTAAAGGCGAACGAAGTTCGTGAACTAACATTGATGTAAAATCTTTTCTTAATGTTTCTACTTCTACTTCAGACGATACATCATGAAATATCACAACAGCACCGTGCACTGTTTCTTTGCCTAATATAGAAATATTTCTGACAGGGGATACAAATATTTGGAAAAATTTCTCACCCAACAATATTCTGTCTGATATATATTCTTTTTTGAGTTTTACGCTTTCCTCCAAGCGACCTCTGATGTCGAACTTTCCACCTAAATTATCAATAAAATCAAAGATAGTAACATCTTTTTTTTCAGTTAATTTAATCGCTTTTTTTGCTGCGGGATTTATAACTAAAATTCTATAATCAAGGTCAGTCATGACTATACCGTCTGCCATACTCTCCACCATTGCATTTAATTTAGATTGTTCAGTTGCTACGACTTCTTGCAACTTGGTGACAGCTAAAGAAGCCTGATTTGTAATTTTATACAAAATAGTCATTTGTTCTTCTTTGTATAAACCTGTTTGTGTATCAGCTACAGTCAAAACGCCGACCACTTTTCCAGCAATAACAAGAGGAATGTTGAAAAATGATCTGACTGGTTCTTTTACTGTTTCTATTAATATTGCTCCTGAAATTAATTCTTCTACTTGATTTTTTTTAAATTCTTGATCTAATAAAGCCGATAGAGATTTTAACATTCTATCTCTAATTTCATCCACAAAGCCACGGTGAATAGATTTTTCTAAATGTACTTTAAATAAAACCTTTTCAGGTTCAATCAACATATAAGAAACAGCACTATAGTCTATGAATTGATGGAGTGATCCTGTGATAACATCAATAATCTGGTGAACATCAAGAGAATAACCCACTCTATCTCCTAATTCTTTTAGAATAGCAAGTTCATACATTTTACTATTCATTTCTTTTTCTCTAGTATTGATCTCGTCTTCTTTTTTAAGAATATCTTTTTTTAATTTTATATTTTTAGAAAATAAAAAAATTCCCACAAAAACTGTGATTATAATTATTATTATACTTAATATATAAAATATATTCATTTCTAACTATTTACCTAGCATTTTTTGCAATAAAGTTTTTCTAGTCTTATATACTGTATAAAGCAATATTAAGCCAAATATTAATTCCAAGATATCTCCTAATCCTCCAACATGCACTAGCATTAATCCTTTTAAAGTTCCATAAGCTTCAAGGATAGCAAAAATAACTGCTACGATGGCAATCATATTCCAAGTTTTTTCTAATTCTCCACCCTGTGAAAGAGCCGCTAATTTTACAGCAAATACTGCAGCTAGAATTGCAATTAATAAGTTAATTGGTTCCAATATAAGTTCAGCTTTTTCAGAAATTAGACTTATGTCATAAACATATTCTCCAGCAGCTAAAACTAGTGTTGGAAATAATAATAAAACAGGAAACACTACTAACATTCTTTTTTTCATAATAATAATTTTTTATTATTTAATAAATATTTTTCGACTTTTTTTATTCTACTTTATTTATGTCTGGGTATTTTGCAAAAATTGAACTTAACGCATTTTTTACAATCATACCTGACAAAGCTACATATTCGTCGACCAACTTTTCTAAAATCTGACGATAATCCCCAGAAATTTCGGTGACTACACCATTATCACTAACAGTTATACCAGAAACATTTCTAGCTTTGAGCACTGAAATTTCAGGCCCCAATATGATAGATTGCTTTGCAATTATTTCAGAAAGCAAAGCTTTATACTTTTCATTATTTTCTGTTTCCATAATTTTTTTTGTTAATTAAATTAAAATCGACTTTATAATACTTTAATAATAACAACAAAACATAAAAAGAACAAGCTAAAGAATATTTTTTTAGTTCATTATTTTGCATAAGATATTTTTTTACAGTAATATACATAATATGGAATATATTACTTTAGATGAATTTAAAAAAATGGATATAAGGGTGGGTACGATAAAGCAAGTAGAAATAATACCAGATTCTGATAAACTTTTAAAAACCACCATTGATTTTGGAGAAAAAAATGAAGAAAATGAGCCTGTTTCTCGTATTATTGTGTCAGGAATTCGTGAATATTATACAGAATATGAAGAATTAATTGGAAAGCAATTACTTTATATAGTTAATTTAAAACCACGAATGATAAGGGGGGTAGAATCAAATGGAATGCTTTTAGCGGTAGGGGATGATAGACCTGTTTTTTTGATACCTGAAAGTGTTGTAAATTCCGGAAGTAAAGTCAGATAGTTTTGTGATTTATATTTTGAATTACTTTCTCGCTAAAGCAATTTTTTGCTAAAGAATTCTGTCAAAGCATTCTGCCAAAGCCTTGCTTTGGCGTAAATTATTTTATATTATATTTAGTATGTCTATACGCAAAGTTCCATTTGTTGAAAATGAATATTATCATATTTACAACAGAGGTAATAGTAAACAGAAGATTTTTTTAGATGACAAAGATAGAGAAAGATTCTTAAAACTTTTATATCTTTGTAATTCTACTGAGAGGATAGATTTTCGAGAACAAATTGTTAGAACAAAAATTAATGCTTGGGATTTTGAAAAAGGAGAATCTATAGTATTTATTGGAGTATGGGTTCTTATGCCTAATCATTTTCATTTGTATATTACTAGTAATAAGGTTGCGAAAGCAAGGCTTTCGCAACTTTCGCAAGAAAGTGCAATTGCTATGTTTATGCAGAAATTATTAACTGCTTATTCAAAATATTTTAATGCTAAATACAAAAGAACAGGGTCTTTATTTGAAGGTAAATTTAAATCTGTGCACATAGATAATGATATTCAAGCTAAATATTTATTTTCATATATTCATCTTAATCCAATTAAATTGATTGAATCTAAATGGAAGGAAAAGGGTATAAAAGATAAAAAGAAAGCAATAGAATTTTTAAATTCTTATAAATGGAGTAGTTATTTAGATTATATGGGAATTATTCGACCAGAAAATAAAATTATAAATAGAATAGATTTTCTAGATTATTTTGAAACTAAAAAAGATTTTCAAGAAGAAATTTTTGATTGGATAAATATAAAAAACAGCGAAGAACTTTAAATCATTAACCTGCGAAAGCAAGGCTTTCGCAGATCGTGAATATTATCCAGAATTTGAAAGTTTAGTAGGTAAACAATTACTTTATATTTTAAATATAGAACCAAGAATAATTCGTGGGGTGGAATCAAATGGAATGCTTTTGGCAGTAGGGGATGATAGACCTGTTTTTTTGATACCTGAAAGTGTTGTAAATTCCGGAAGTAAGGTACGATAAATTTTTATGTTTTTTATTTACTGAATGGTAATTCTATGAAAAACGTCGCACCTTTATTTTGTTTATTGGATTTAGTGTATATTTTACCATTATGTCTTTTAATGATTTCTTTTGAAAGATAAAGTCTTAAACCCATACCGTCTGGATTTTTTAATACTGCCTCTTTACTACGATAAAATCTTGAAAAAATTTTTATTTTATCTCTAAAATGTAAACCCATTCCATTGTCTTGTACAAGTAAAATAAGTTTTTGTCCATCGTGAGCAGAATCAATAGAAACTTCACCACCTGCTTGTGTGTATAAAATTGCATTTTCAATCAAACTATCTATAACAAAAGAAATTTTCTTAGTATCCAATGTAAGGAGGGGTATGTCTTTAAAGGTGGAAACATTAAATATAATATTTTTTTTACTTATTTCTTCTCTATGTTTTACAATGGATTCTTCAACTATGTCACGAATAGAAACTGCCTCAAAAAAATAGCTAGAGTTATCATTGATATTTTTTATACCAGCAAACAAGTCCACTATTTCTAATACTTTATTTGTAGCATTGTTTAGATTTTGTATATGTAGCATTTTTTCTTTTTGAGGCAAATCTTTTTCCAATTCTTTAGAAATCCAATTTATCCTAGTCAAGGGTGTACGAAAAGTGTGATTCACTATAGACGTGAATTCACGTTCGAGCTTGTTTGTTTTTAGGTGTAATTTAATATATAGATATATGATGTATAGGAATACTACTAATATAATTAATTGCAAATATTTATCCATAGTTATATTATAGCAATATGAAAGAAAATAAAAAAGTAAAGAAATTCAAAAATTTTAAAAAACCTAAGGTTTTACAAAAAGCGTCTAAAAAGATAGTAGCAGTAAGCGGGGGATTTGACCCTATACATGTTGGTCATTTAGATATGTTTAAAGAAGCAAAAGAGCTTGGTGATGAGCTTGTTGTAATTTTAAATAATGATAATTGGTTTGGAATAAAGGGGCGTAAACTTTTTATGCCAGAAAGTGAGCGTAAAGAAATTATTGAAGCATTAAAGATGGTTGACCGAGTTATTTTAAGCAAACACAAACCATCTAAAAAAGTATTTAACCGTAGCACTATAGAGTATAGTATTTGTCAAGAATTAGAAGAATTAAAACCACATATATTTGCTAATGGGGGAGATAGATTTGCAGAAGATGTTCCAGAATTTAATCTTTGTAAAAATCTTGGCATAGAAATGGTTTTTAATGTTGGAAAAAAAGGAAAAATACAAAGTTCTTCAGAATTAATAAAACAAGCAAAACTAAAAAAGTAAAAAATAAATAATCATTATTCTTAGACGAATTTTATAATTTATAGTATAATATTAATATTATGTCAGATTTTAATATATTTCAAGAAGAAAGACCTTGGGGGAATTTTCGTCAATTTACTCATAATACTTCCTCTACTGTCAAAATAATTACAGTTAAAGCAGGTGAGAAGTTGAGTCTACAAAGTCACAATAAACGTTCTGAATTTTGGCGTGTTTTGAAAGGAGGTGGTATTTTTGAAATTGGAGATATGGTGTATAATGTAAAAGAATGTGATGAGCATAATGTTCCGATAGGGGTCAAGCATAGAATAAGTGCTGGACTTTTTGGTGTAGTAGTACTTGAAATTTCAACAGGAGAATTTGACGAGGATGATATTGTTCATTATGAGGATAAATATGGAAGATAGAGTAAGTATTTTTTTAAAATAAAAAAATGGCTAAAGTAAAAATATTAAATAAGAATAAAAATAAAATAAAAATTCGCAATAAACGAGTAAAAATTAAGGTTAAAGTTAAAATCGCCTCAACGGCGATCCGCCGAAAAGGCGGAAAGAAAATACCTAAAATAAAAAAAAAGAAATTAAAACTCAGAAAAATTAATAAAAAAATAACATTTGTTGTTAGAAATAAAGAGGTAAAATTAGAGAGGTCACTGCGGAATCCTATTATCTCACCAAGATTGTATGAGTGGGAATCAAAAGCCACATTTAATCCGACTGCTTTTGTATCAAATGGTAAAGTTCATCTTATTTATAGAGCAATTGGAAATGATGATGTTTCAGTTTTGGGATATGCATCGAGTTATGATGGATATCACATAGAGGAAAGACTCTCTCATTTTATTTATAAAAGATTTAATGAAAATTTTAAAGAGGGGAAACCTCTAATATATAGTTCAGGTGGTGGGTGGAATGGTGGTTGCGAAGATCCGAGAGTTACACTTATTGGAGATACTGTATATATGCTTTATACTGCTTTTGATGGATGGCATTCTGTTAGAATTGCGTTAACTTCAATAAAGCTTTCTGATTTTAAAAATAAAAAATGGAATTGGGAAAAATCTGTTTTAATTTCTCCTCCAGGTGAAATTCATAAAAATTGGGTTCTTTTTCCTGAAAAAATATTTGGACCCACCTCTGGAAGAAAAGGGAAATTTGCAATATTACATAGTTTTTATCCAGAAATTTTAATAGAATATTTTGATAGTTTAGACGATTTTGATGGAAATAAATTTATTAAAAGTAATAACACTAGACCAGTAGATAAAAAAAGAGTTTGGGATAGCTGGTTTCGTGGAGTTGGTCCTTCACCTATAAAAATAAAAGAAGGTTGGCTTATTTTATATCATGCTATGGATCACAAAAATACAGATAAATATAGATTAGGAGCTCTTATACTGGATTTAAAGAATCCCCAAAAAGTGCTTTATCGTTCTAATGGACCAATATTAGAGCCAGAAGAACACTATGAGAATAATGGACATAAAGGGGGTGTAGTATATTCTTGTGGAGCTATTGTAAAAGAAAATCGGCTTTTTGTATATTATGGTGGAGCAGATACCGTAGTATGTGTTGCTTCTATTAAAATTGAAGAATTGGTAAAGGATTTAAAACAACATAAAGCAATTAAACTTAAAAAAAATAAATTAATAAAATTTAAATAATTATAAAATTATGTCTCTAGCAACTATTTCTCAAGCATCAAAATGGGCATCAGATTTTCTTGAAAAAGAAGTTTTGCTGACAAATATTTCTTATCTTGTCCAATATGGAAAAGTAAAAAAACATGGAGAGAACGGTTCTACTATGGTTGATTTGAATGATTTAAAAAAATATTACGATTCTTATAATGGTAAGCGTGAAATAAATTGGAAAAAGAGTTTAGGTAATGATTTAAACTGGACTCTTTCTTTTGATAATTTAAGAGAAGTAGATACTACAAAACATGTTCATCGACTCCATCCATATAAAGGCAAATATATTCCCCAGCTTGTTGAATATTTTATAGATAATCACACTGATGATTTTAAGAAGGAAGCCTATTTTAAAGCCGGCGATATTATTCTTGATCCATTTTTGGGTTCTGGGACGACAATTATCCAATCACTTGAAATGGGCATTCATTCTGTCGGTATAGATGTTTCGGAGTTTAACTGCATGATCTCAAGTTGTAAGGCGACACACTATGATGACGAATATTTACAAAAGGCGATTAAGAAATTAATTGCTTCACTTGATTCTTTTGAACATGACAATAAAATTCAAGATTTTGAAAAAGAACTTTTAGCAGAACTTGCTAAATTTAACTTGGTGTATTTCCCGGGTTCTGATTTTAAATACAAAATCAATCAAGGAAGTTTTAATGAAAAGAATTTTGCTATTGAAAAAGAAAAAGAGTTTTTACCTACTTATCAAAAATTGCTCAAAAAGTATTCAATTAAGATAAAGCAGGATAAATCCGAATCCTTTCTTGATATTTGGTTTATGGATAATGTTCGCCGTGAGATAGATCATGTGTTTCAGACAATAAAACAAGAAAAAGATGTTAAGACTCGCAAAATTCTAGCACTTATCTTAAGCAGAACGATTAGGTCGTGTCGTGCGACCACACATAGTGACCTCGCAACTCTCAAAGAACCTCAACTCACGACATACTATTGTTATAAACATAAGAAAATTTGTAAACCGCTTTTTTCTATCAAAACAATGCTCAATCGCTATGCTCTCGACACTTTAAACAGAATCAGAGAATTTAACAGATTACGCAAGCCCGTCCATTACTCTGTCTTAACTGGTGACTCAAGGGAAGTGAATATTTTTGAGAAAGTAGAAAAACAAAATCCAGAATTTTCTAAAATTCTAAAAAAACAAAAAATAGCAGGTATCTTTTGTTCACCACCCTATGTTGGGCAAATTGACTATCACGAACAACACGCTTACGCATACGACCTCCTTGGATTTAAACGTAAAGATGATTTAGAAATAGGCCCACTGCACAAAGGGCAAGGATTGGAAGCGCGCCGGTCATACGCACAAGGGATTGCAGATGTATTAAATAACTGCAAGCAATATCTCAAAGCAGATTTCGATATTTTTCTTGTGGCAAATGATAAATATAATCTCTATCCAGAAATTGCGGAGAAAGCAGGAATGAAAATTGTGAATCAGTTTAAACGACCTGTGTTGAACCGAACGGAAAAGGATCGAAATCCGTACTCAGAAATTATATTTCATTTTAAATCAGAAATATGAAAAAACAAAAAATACTTTACGCAATCACAGTAGAAGATGTGTTTAATGTTTCGGAACAAGAAAATATTCCTGTTACAGAAAAAGATTTATCTTTCATTTCTGATAATATCGGGGATTATTTTGGGGATAAGTGGCAAGATGCTATCAAGTACGCATTAGGGGAAATAAAGAAAAAATAATCATATGGCCTTATCAAAAGAACAAATTAATAACGTTGAAGAGGTTTTGAAAGCGAGTTTGCGCAACAAGTTTCAAAATTATAAACCAGAGACAGGTCATATGCCCTTTCATTATTGTTTATTGGGTAGAGATAGAATGGCCTTGTTTTCTTTTCTTCAATCACTTAATACAACATTTGGAACTTCTATATATGAACCAGTTGCAAAAGAAATTGCTAAAACAAAATTTAAAAGAGTTGAAACCCAATATGTGTTAGGAAATATAATTACACAAAATGCCCAAAAAGAGATTCAAAAAATAATGAACGATCTTTCTATTAATGGGGAAGTAGATAAAATTATTGAGACTGAAAAAATAAAAAGTGTTGCACAATTAGGAAAACAGAATAAATTGAAATCTGTTCGAGTTGATTTATTTCTTGAATCAAAACAAGGGGAAATATTTATGTTTGACCTCAAAACCGTTAAACCAAATAAAGGAGATTTTGTTTCTTATAAAAGGAATATGCTCGAATGGCTGGCTGTTTATTTTTTTAAAAATCCTAAATCTAAAGTCAATACTTTGATTTCAATTCCATATAATCCCTACGAACCAAAGCCTTATACCAGATGGACAATGAAAGGAATGCTCGATCTGAAACATGAAGTAATGGTAGCAAATGAATTTTGGGATTTTCTTGGTGGTAAAAATACTTACAGCGATTTACTTGATTGTTTTGAAAGAGTTGGCATTGAACTTCGAAATGAAATAGATAATTATTTTAAACGATTTAATAAGAGTTAATTTATGTATGTAATAAGAAGATCACAACACAATCCGATTTTAACTCCGAATAAAGATCATTACTGGGAAGAATTTGCAACCTTTAATCTCTGTCCTATATTATATGGTAAAAATATTTATGGTTTATATAGAGCAATTTCTGCATCTGATGGCATAAGTGAACAACATCAGATTTCTACAATAGGTATTGGAAAATCAAAAGATGGTATTCATTTTGAAAATAGAACACAATTTATTGTCCCAAAGGCTGAGTGGGATCAATTTGGTTGTGAAGATCCGAGAGTCACTTTTTTTGAAGGTAAATTTTATATTTTTTATACGGCTATTTCAAAATACCCGATTGGGCCTGAAGGTATAAAGGTGGCAGTTGCAGTAAGTAGTGATTTGAAAAAAATAGAAGAGCGACATTTTGTAACTCCATTTAATGCGAAAGCTATGACTTTATTTCCAAAAAGAATAAATGGAAAAATAGTAGTTATTTTTTCAGCTCATACTGACACACCTCCTGCTAAAATGGTTTTTGCATATTTAGATAAAATAGAAGAATTATGGTCGCCAGTTTTTTGGGAAAAATGGAATGAAAAAATTGATGAATATGTTATAGATCCTCGTAGAAATAATTATGATCATGTGGAAGTAGGTGCTCCACCTATAAAGACAAAATACGGCTGGCTTTTAGTTTATTCTCATATTCAAAATTATTTCGAACATCCTGAAAAATTGCATACAATCTTTGGTATTGAAGTTTTATTATTGGACTTAAAAGATCCACAAAAAATAATAGGAAGAACAATGGGGCCCGTCATTGTGCCAGAGGAATTTTATGAACTTTCTGGATATGTTTCAAATGTAATTTTTCCGAGCGGAGCATTAATAGAAAAAGATATTCTTTCTATATATTACGGAGCAGCAGATACAACTGTTTGTGTAGCGCGTGTGAATTTGGAAGATTTAATTTACAGTATTCATCCAAAATATAAAGAAGATTTTTATTTTAAAAGATCAGATAAAAATCCTATAATACTTCCGAAAAGTGAACATCCATGGGAAGCACAAGCTACATTTAATCCAGCTGCAATGAGTATAAAAGGAAAAACTTATATTTTGTATAGAGCATTGTCGGCGGACAATACTTCTACTATTGGTTATGCAATGACAGAAAATGGGACAGATATAATAGAACGTCTTGGTAGCCCCATATATGTTCCTAGGGAAGAATTTGAAAATAAAAAAATTAGTAATGCAAATTCAGGCTGTGAAGATCCGAGGCTCACAAAAATAGGCAAAGATATTTATATTTGTTATACAGCATATGATAGTGTCGGACCTCCTCGTGTTGCTATTTCGTCTATTACAGAAAAAGATTTTTTAGCTCGTAATTTTAATAAATGGGGAAAACCATCTCTTATAACTCCCCGTAATTTAGATGATAAAGATACTTGTATAATTCCAGCAAAATTTCCAGATGGCTATTTTGTATTGCATCGTGTTGATAATGAAATTTGTGGAGATTTTATAAATTCACTAGAGCCTAATGTAGCTATGGTAAATAAATGTATAAGGATTATTGGACCTCGCAGAAATATGTGGGATAGCGCAAAAGTAGGTATTGCGGCTCCACCTATAAAGACAAAATACGGTTGGCTTCTTTTGTATCATGGTGTATCTAAAAGTCATAATACTTACAGAGTAGGAGCTCTTTTGCTTTCTCTATTGGATCCGGCAATAGTTCTCGCGCGTAGCACAGACCCTATTTTTGAACCGAAAGAAGAATATGAAAAAGTTGGAATTATAAATAATGTGGTATTTCCTTGTGGTATGGTTGTAAATAAAGGACTTCTTTATATATATTATGGTGGTGCAGATAAAGTTGTGGGTGTAGCTACTATAAAATTAGATGTGATTTTGAATGCACTTGCTCTTGGAGCAAAATTAGATTAAAATTAAATTATGCAAATAAATTTAAAAGGGACAAATATTGAGCTTACTCCATCTATAAAAGATTATGTTTTAAAAAAAGTTACTAATCTAGAAAAATTATTAAAAAAAATAGAAGAAAAACAAGGGAAAATATATGTCAATTTTGAAGTTGGAAAAAGCACACTTCACCATAATAAAGGGGAAGTTTTTCATACTGATTGTTTAATTAATTTAAATGGTGAAGAGTTTTATGCAAGTAGCGATAAAGAAGATTTGTATGTAGCTATAGATGAAATTAAAGAAATTTTATTTAATAAAATAAATAAAAATAAGGATAAAAAGCAAACTCTTTTTCGCAGGGGAGCAATAAGTATTAAAAAAATGTTAAAAGGTCTCTCAAAACGCAATCCTTTTACTTCGAAATATTAAATTACTTATCATTTTTGACGATCGTCTAAATATGATAAGTTGTAATTATTTTTATTTTTATTTTTTTAATTTTTCCCAAGTTATTTCTTTTTTGCCTTCTGGTATTATTTTTTCTATTATAAATTTATTATTTTCAAATTTAGCTTTTGTGATTTTATATCGTTTATTTTCCTTAAAAAAATATGTTCCGGGATAGCCGAAGAATGCTCTATATTTGTTATAATTTTTTAAAGGATCATCATTTAAATTGAGTAATCCGTCCTCTTTTTTTATTTTCCCGCATTTAGTAGCTTGTAATTCATCTTGTTCTTTTAATTTAATTTTTCCTTCAAAAATATCTGGTAATATTTTTACCAATAAATTTCCTCCAGCTTGAACTAATTTATTTAATAAAGTAATTTTATTTTCATTGGGGTCAATTGAAATTTTCTCTTGAGCTATTATTGGACCACTGTCTAATTTAAATCTCATCTGTTGAATAGAAATACCAGTTTCAATATCTCCATTTAGAATTGTTTGTTCTACAGGAGAAGCTCCACGATATTTAGGAAGCAATGAGTAATGAATATTTATTGTCCCGAATTTAGGCAAATTTATCAATTCTTCCGGAAGTATTTTCCCATAAGCTACAACGAGAAAGAAATCTGGAGTATTTTGCTCACCACGAAAATTTTCTACTAAAAATTTTCTCTGTCCGTCGTCGCCACTCCTACCAAGGGTTCTCAAAACACTCCAAATTTCTTCCTCTACTTCTTTGGTTATTTTTTCTGGTTTTAAACAAGGGATTTTATTTTCTTTAGCCCAGATTCCGACGGGTGAGGCAGATAAATGCATACCTCTTCCAGAAGGTGCATCAGGATTTGTGATAATTAAAGACGGCAAATAACCATTTTCTTTTAGAATTTCTAAAGTCTCACTAGCCACATCCGGCGTTCCCCAGAATATGAAGTTTAAATTATTTTTTTTCATTTTTTAAAAATTAATAAATCTCAATAATTTTCAGATATTATTTATGTATTGTCTGGTGTATCATTTGGAAGTGTTTCTTCTCTTATGTCTTCTGCATGATCTATAAAAAGTATGCCATTTAAATGGTC
>JBBUAC010000032.1:0-3021 GCA_038061035.1 Patescibacteria group bacterium | reverse complement strand
GGGTTTTTGATACTCGCTCTATTTGGAATGTTTTTTGCTACGACTATGGAAAATAATATGGGTCATATCGGAACATCACCGTGTCCGTATGAAGCGGGGCAAAGTGCAGTATGTCCAATGAATTTGTTTGACCATATTGAATCTTGGCAAAACGCACTTCGAACAATTCCGCATAATACCCTACTAATTCTTTTTAATATAGTTATACTGACTGTTTTATTTTTTAATATATTAAAACTCAAGGAATATTTTGAATATTTTAAAATAAAATATTATAAACGAAAACAACTCTCATTTTTTAATCCTGTTTTTTATACATATTTATTTTCTCAAGGTATCCTTAATACTAAAGCATATTAATTATTTAAATATATACCATATTTTAATGTGGTTTTTATTCGTATAACTTTTAATTAACTATTATGGAAAATAAAAAAATAATTGTGTGGGTGTTTATTGTTATGATTTTTTTAGGATTCTTTTTTTACTTTGGACAGAAAAAAGTAAATAATTCTCAAAATGAATTAACAAAAAATGAAAAGGTAGCAAACTCTGCTATCGCAGAAAATGATACCTTTGGGCAAGAAAATAAAAATAAATTAGTTTCTTCTGAAACTCTTTATGATTTTGGAATGATTTCTATGAAAGATGGAAATGTTAGTAAAAATTTTAAAGTGACGAATGAATCTGATATGGATATTTTGATTTCAAGTGTAACAACTTCGTGTATGTGTACTGTCGCTTATGTTGTTGGTGTGGATGGAAATAAAAAGGGACCGTTTGGAATGCCGGGACATGGTGGAGTTGTTCCTAAAGTAAATGAACTTATTAAATCTGGAGAGTCGCGTGACATTGAAGTAATATATGACCCAAATGCTCATGGTCCAGCTGGAGTTGGGATGATAGATCGGCTTGTATATATTGAACAGTCAAATGGGAAAATATTGCAATTAGAAATTAAAGCAAATGTAACTCCTTAATTTATGAAAAAAATTATCACAATTATAGGTGTACTTATTACTTTTATAGTAATAATAGTTATTCTTAAAAATATTCCTGCGACTTCATCTTTTCTTTGGGAGATTAGCAAAGAAGGTTCTTGGCTTTTACCACTTGTTGTTGTTTCTGCGATTTTAGATAGCGTGCATCCTTGTTCTTTTTCTATTTTACTCATAACCATTGCTTTTCTTTTTGGAATGCAAATGAGTAGAAAAAAAATCTTAGAATTAGGAGGTACGTATGTTGCCGGAATATTCGTTGCGTATTTTTTGATTGGGCTTGGTCTTTTGAAAGTTTTGCATCTTTTTAATACACCGCACTTTATGGGAAAATTGGGAGCAACACTTCTTATTGTTTTTGGTGTATTGAATCTTATAAATCGTTTTTTCCCAAATTTTCCAATTAAATTAAAAATGCCATCTGTCTCTCATGGATTGATGAGTAAGTTGATGGACAAAGCTTCATTTCCTGCAGTTTTTGGCCTCGGGCTTTTGGTAGGTATTTGTCAATTTCCGTGTATGGGTGGACCATATCTTATGGTTATAGGATTATTGCGTGATCAAGTCACTTATATGAGTGGATTTGGCTATTTATTGCTTTTTAATCTTATACTTATTATACCACTTGTTATTGTGCTTTTCATTTCAGCAAATAAAAATTTGGTTGAGAAAATGGAAATATGGAAAAGAGATAATGTAAAAGAAGTGAGATTGCGGGCGGGAATAGCGATGATTATTGTTGGTATCTTAATATTTTTTATTTAGTATTTTTAGAGTTTAGTAATTTAAAGTTAATTATATGATTATTCCAATATTTTCAATCTTAATAATTACAACAATTTTTTATTTAATAAATAAAAAATTGCCATTTAAAATTTGTTCTATTTGCGCTGGTGTAACCCTCACGTGGGTATGGATGTTTTTTGGTATGTATTTTGGATTTTTGTCTGTATCTCGTTATGAATTGTTTACTGCAATTTTAATGGGTGCTTCTATAGGTGGTATTGTGACAGAGTTAAAAAAATTATTCCTAAAATTTAGAAATAAAACAGATAATGCAAAAATTGAAGAAATAAAAAAACAATTAGATGATTGTTGCTAAGAATTATTATTTAACAAATATTAATTAAATATGGAAAACAAAACAAAACAAATAAAAAAAATTTTTCCGACAAGAAGCACCATTATCGTTTTATTTGTGATTTTAGTGAGCGTGCTTTACACTTTAAAGTTTCAAGATGAAAAATTAAATACATCTCTATATGAAGTACCACAAACTTTACAAATAGATTTAGAAAATGAAGTAGAGTTGCCCGTCAAATGGGGAGATTTTGGAGTAAAAATGATAGAGGTAGGTGTGATTAATAAACAAAAATTCGAAGCTATTTATAGTGGAAGGGGTGGTCTTTCAGAATCTGGTAAAAAACTTCTTTATGAATCTCTAAATGAAAATCTTGTGATAAATAAAGAAAATTCACATGAAATATTAAATATGCTTTGGGCTTTTGGTTTAGCAAATAAAAATCCTATTTTAGAAAATGGTCCTATGATGGATCCGAGATATGGAGGAGCAAACGGCTTTGCTTCTACTGGTGGTTGGACTTTGTCAGATGGTGATTCTATGAATCATTACAATATGCATTCATTTGTGACACTTACAGAAGAACAGCAAGCATTGGTTGAACGAGTTTCTAAAAATATTTATAGACCTTGTTGTGATAATTCTACATATTTTCCAGATTGCAATCATGGTATGGCAATGTTGGGATTATTAGAGCTTATGGCTTCACAAGGTGTGACAGAGGCAGATATGTATAAGACTGCATTACAAGTAAATACTTTTTGGTTTCCAGATAGTTATGAGACTATAGAAATTTATATGAAAAATAAAGGCGTAGAGTGGAAAGATGTAAATCCACAAGAAATTCTTGGAATTAATTATTCCAGTGCATCTGGATATCAAAATATATTATCTCAAATGGAGCCACAAGAACAACAAGGTGGAGCAAGTTGTGGAGCATAA
>JBBUAC010000031.1:0-3882 GCA_038061035.1 Patescibacteria group bacterium | reverse complement strand
TATACATCCAAATGTTCAAGCGCAATACCAGTACCTTTCGCAACACAATAAATAGAATCCTCTGCAAGCGTCGCCTTAACTCCTGTCTTTCTATAAACTAAATCTGTAAAATTTCTAAGCAAAGAAGAACCACCAGTCATTATAATACCGTGATCGATTATGTCTGAAGATAATTCTGGAGGAGTTTCTTGTAAAACATCTTTTATCGCTTTTATTATTTGTTTCAATTCACCATCTATGGCACTGACTATTTCATTTGTGCCAACCTGTGCAGACCGTGGTAATCCTTGAATAAAATCTCTCCCTTTTATTGTAACACGAAGCTCTTCTTCAAGAGGTACTGCTGCGCCAATTTTTATTTTTACTTCTTCTGCTGTCTTATCCCCTATTGCAAGATTAAAAGTTTTTTTTATATAATCTGCTATAGCTTGATCTATTTTATTTCCAGCACATTTTACTGACGTTGAAGCAACTATACCACCGAGAGAAATCACAGCGACATCTGTAGTGCCTCCACCAATGTCCACAACCATATAACCTCTTGATTCATAAATAGGAATACCCGCTCCTATTGCTGCCAATATAGGCTCTTTGACTACATAAGCATTTTTTGCTCCTGCTCTTATTGCAGCTTCTATCACAGCACGACGCTCTGTAGATGTAACACCTGCCGGAACCGATATCATAACATCTGGTTTGAAAAGATTATATTTACCCAATGCTTTATTTATAAAATATCTTAGCATTGCTTCGGTCACACGATAATCAGCAATAACACCATCTTTCATTGGACAATAAGTGATGATTGATTCTGGTGTTTTACCTATCATATCTTTTGCTTCAAATCCTATCGCTAAAATTTTATTATCTTGTTCGGACACGGCAACTACAGAAGGTTCGTTTAAAACTATCCCCTTTCCAGGTAAAAATACCAAGGTATTTGCAGTTCCTAGATCTATCCCTAACTTTCTTGGAAAAATACTCATAAAAGCAATATATCACAAATTATGCTAGAATAAAAATGTCTAATATCTTTTATTTTCTCAAAACTTATGAATAAATATAGATAAATAAATGAAAATCATTACAGTAATTCCTTTTCAAAAAGGAGGTCAAAAAGAAGAATTGACATATTTCTCATCTAAAGATATAAAAAATGGTAGTGTAGTAAGTATTACATTACGTAATAAAAAAATATTAGGAATAACTATCTCCTCTATGGATGCAAGCGAAGCAAAAAGTTCCATAAAAGATCTCAGTTTTAATTTAAAAAAAATAATTGGAGTTAAAGAAAATTTTATTTGGAAAAATGAATTTATAGAAACTATTATTCTGTCTAGTTTATATTTTGTCAAAAACAAAAGTGATAGTTTTGCTTCTTTGATTCCAGTTATTTTAAAAGAAAAATACGATGAAATATCTAAATTTTCCAATAAAATAAAAGAAAATAAAAATAATTCTAAAAATATAAGAAGTGAAAAATTATTATTTCAAGCTCCTGAGATAGAACGTATATCGTTTTATAAAACTTTTATACGTGAATCTTTTGCTAAAAATAAGTCAGTATTTATGGTATTACCTACACAAAATGATGTTAGGAATTTTGAAGAATTATTAAATAAAGGAATTGAGCAATTTACCATATCTATACACGGAGGTTTAAGTCCTAAAAAACAAATTAATATAATAGAAAAAATAATGACGGAAAATCATCCGCTTTTAATTTTGGGAACAGCTCCCTTTTTATCAATAAAAAGAAATGATTTAGGTACAATCATACTAGAACATGAAAATAGTAATGCATATAGAATGATGTCTAAGCCGTATTTTGATTTAAGGACTTTTATTGAAATTTTTGCTTCAAAAATAAATGCTAAATTAATACTGAGCGATACATTATTGCGTTTTGAAACAATAGCACGGCAAGAAATAGATAGTCTTTCGGGAATACAAACACTTAATTTTAGAATTAAATTTGAAGGTAATATAGAAATCGAAAATTCAAAAAAAAGTTTAATTGATAAAAAGTTAATATCAATTCCTAAGTTTAAAATCTTTAGTGAAAAAACTATTAATCAAATAAAAAATAATATAAAAAATGGTCAAAATGTTTTTATATTTTCTCTGAAAAAGGGTTTAGCTAGTTGTACTATATGTAAAGATTGCTCTACTTTGATTAATTGTGAAAAATGCCTCTCCCCAATGACCTTATATTCATCAAAAGATAATAAGAAAAGAATATTTATTTGTAATCATTGTCGAACAAATAAAGAAAGTGAGATTTCTTGCGAATATTGTGGAAGTTGGAATCTAATGCCTCTCGGTATTGGTATTGATTCTATTTATGAAGAAATACAAGAAGTTTTCAAAAAAGACAAAATAAATATTTTGAGATTAGATAAATCTATTGCTAAAAATCACACAGAGTGTCTAAAAATAATAAATGAATTTTATACTGGAAACAAAACTAGTATTAATGAAGGAAAAATTGGAAAAATACTAATAGGTACAGAATTAGCTTTTTCTTATTTAAAAGAGAAGGTGCATACATCTATAGTGGCTTCTTTTGACACACTTTGGTATATACCTGATTTTAAAATAAGTGAAAAAATTATTCAAATTATAATTTCAATAATTTCTAAAACAAAAGATAAATTAATTATTCAAACAAAAAAAGAAGACGACCAGATATTGTTGGCTATAAAAAATGGCAATCTCCTCTCCACAATACGCAATGAATTGGATGAAAGAAAAAGTTTGGGTTATCCACCATTTTTACGTTTTATAAAAATTACTCATCTAGGAAATAAAATAGAATCCATAAAAGCAAGAGAGCTTTTAGAAGAAATCTTCAAAGAATACAATCCTATAATTTTCAGTGGTTTTCATACTAAAACAAAAGGACAATATACAACAAATGCTCTTATAAAAATAAAAAATGAAAAGTGGTCTATACCTCCCCTTACTATCTCAGGGTCTATTGATGAGAAGCTTTCACTTAAACTCTTGTCCATCTCTTCCATTTCATCCCCTTTTGAAATATTTGTAGATCCTGAAAATTTATTATAATAAAAAATTATTTAATACTCTCTAATGCTGCTTCTTTATTTCTTTTAAGATAATTGATTTTATTTTTCATTTTTATTGATTTTATAAAACCAAAAATAAAAACAAGGATACCTAAAAGGGTAAATATTATACCCAAAAGTTCTAGCATAGGCTCTTCTACTAATTTAACTAAAGTAACTCCAACCACAATAACTGTAAGGCTCGTACGAATATATGCTAAAAAAGTGGCTTCATTTGTAAGCATAGTTCTTTCTATGGCTAGATAATCTCGCAAAATTAATTCTTTTACTAAAAAATCTTGATATAATTTATCTTCTTC
The DNA here is from genome assembly GCA_038061035.1 of Patescibacteria group bacterium. Taxonomy (GTDB): domain Bacteria; phylum Patescibacteriota; class Minisyncoccia; order Phycocordibacterales; family UBA9973; genus UBA9973. Next base: position 494 of record JBBUAC010000031.1, on the reverse strand, counting down.
TTTTTCTTGTGAGCTCGTACTAAAAAGTTTTTTGTAAAAACGAATATTCATCTTTAAATTTATTCTTAATTTAAAATAATAATTGAAATCCCGCCACTCGGGCAGGATTTATCTATATATTATCTTCCTATTTATCCTTAAAGTCAAATTTTCATAAAAACTTGTCAACGTGGCAGGTTGACAAGTTGGTTGACAAGTTTTTATGGAGATATTAAAACTACAAATTCTCCTTTTTGTTTTTCTTTATTTTCGTTAAAATATTTCAATAATTCTACGGGACTGCCAATTTTGAATTCTTCATAGATTTTTGTCAGTTCTCTCGCAATACAAACTTTTCTATTTGGAACATATTTTTGTAAAGATTCTAAAGTTTTTAAAATTCTATGAGGAGATTCATAAAATACAATAGTTCGTTTGGATAATGCTATTTCTTTAAAAAGAGTTTCTCTGCCTTTTTTATGTGGCAAAAAACCCAAAAAAGTAAATTGATGAGA
>JBBUAC010000030.1:0-3347 GCA_038061035.1 Patescibacteria group bacterium | reverse complement strand
AGACATTGCACAGGCTGACGAGCCGAGCATAGCAAATTTTCAGCAGAAAATTATGCGTGTCTATCAAAAACTTATACCAAGAAAAATTCTGTAATTTATAAAAATTTATGACCCTTCAATAAAAATTCAGGGTCATGGTGAATAAAATTGAACCATGAAAAAAGAATCAAAAACAAAAATAATAGCAACAATAGGTCCTGCAAGTGGAAATTTAAAAACACTCCGTGAAATGATAAAAAATAAAATGAATATGGCGCGACTAAATATGTCACACGGCACATATGAAGAACATGCAAAATATATTGAACTCATCAGGGATGCTGCAAAATTAGAAAAAAAAGAAATTCCAATTATTATTGATTTATCAGGACCACGAATACAAAAAGACAAAGGACATTCTTTAAATAAAAAAATAAAAAATGTAATTACAGATAAAGATAAAAAGGATATCTTATTTGGTATTAAAAATAATACTGATTTTTTTGCAATGTCTTATGTCAAAAGTGCCAATGATATAAAAGAACTTAAAAAATTAATTCTAAAATACAAAAGCAATGCTAAAGTTATCGCTAAAATCGAAAGAGTTGAAGCAATACGAAATATTACAAATATAATAAAAGAAAGTGATGCTATTATGATAGCACGTGGGGATTTAGGAGATGCATTACCATATGAAAATCTGCCTTATATTCAAAATAAAATAATCAAAGAATGTATAAAACATAAAAAATCTGTCATCGTAGCTACTGAAATGTTATTTTCTATGAAAGAGGCATTGCGACCAACTCGCGCAGAAGTTTCTGATATTGCACTTGCTATACTAGAACACGCAGATAGTGTACTGTTATCAGATGAAACAGCTATGGGTAAACATCCAATAGAAAGCGTACAAGCAATGGAGAAAATAATTCTTGAAGCGGAAAAAATATCTAAAAAACTCAAAAAACCTTTAGAGTTTTAAAATTAATTTGCGGATGTCGAACACCCGCAGGAACCCGCAAGAAATTTTAGTTAAAAAACATGTATGTGTTTTTTATAAAATTTATCGAATGACAAAATACCATCTAGGTTGTATGTCTTAACAGACACAATATTAAGACAATCTATCCAAGATGTACCTTTCTTTTTTTGAGAATAAAATAATAAATCTGTTGCATCTCTAAGCTTATCATCAAAAGGCAACTCAACTAAACTTAACTTTCGAGATCTAAGTAAAAAACTTACTGCATCTTTATGAGAAACTTTATACGACAACACTGTAGCTGATTCTGGAAGAGTGAATTGTGTAGTAAAGAAAAAACTACCTTTAAAATTTTCAGCAAGTATTAATGCTTTTTTATGATTTGAATCATCTGATTTAGCTAAAGCTATTAAAAAATCAGCATCTACTAAAATACGCATAAAATTTAAGAATATAAATATTCATCCATTTTGGAAGATAAATCACTTAATCCCCCTGTAATTTTTAAATTAGACAAATCTAATATCCCCTTAATTGGGGCAATAACGAAACTATTTTTTCTTGCGAAAAATTTTCGCATAGATTCATCGGTTCTTTTTTTAATACTCAAAAGTAAATTATATTCATTTTTATAAATTATATTTTCTACCATATTTAGATATTAGCATAAAAAAGATAGTTTAAGCAAATTTAAGATTTTATATTTTAAACTCAAAAAGAAAGCAAGACATTCTTCTTTAAAGACATTATTTTTCAAATCCAATAGAAAGTATTCAAGCGATGGAAAAAATAATTCTTGAAACAGAAAAAATGTCCAAAAAATTTAAACGGGCTTTAGCGTTTTAATAATCCAAAAACTTGCTAACCTATTATCAACATGGGATGTTGATAAGTTACCATGTTGATAAGTTTCTTGTTTTTTTATTCTAATATAAAATTTATCTAGCCCAGTTTTTGAGTTCTTCGTAGTCCACCTGTCCACATAAATATTTTTTAGTTTTTGTATTATAGAAAAAAGGCACTCCACCACAAAGGTCTTTGTCTATTTCTAATAGACGTCTTTCGTTCTCTTTATTGTACCAAACTTCAAGTGTTTCTATTTTTATTCCTTCTTCTTTTTCCAATTTTTCAACAAGCGGATGCATTGCTATACAAGGAGGACATTCTTTTCCATAAAATTCCAATAGATGACTCATAATTATTTTTTGTGAATTACAAAACTCGTTGAAACATAACTTTTTGAAGGGGTTTCGAGGCTGACGAGCCGAGAACTTCAGGATTTTTTAAGCTTCAAAAAATCCGTACCGAAAAAAAGTTTATGTTGAAAAAGAGTTTTGTAATTTCAAATTATCTTACTAATCTTGATAAACGAGCTTTTTTACGAGAAGCATTATTTTTTTTGATAATACCCTTTTTTGCTGCTTTGTCTATTATAGAATAAGCAGAAGAAAGCATTTTTGCAGCTTCTTTTGTATCAATCTTGGATTTCTTTTCTATTTTTTTTATAATATCTTTCATTGCGCGCTTTTTGCTATCATTAGAAGCCCTCTTGCGAAGAGATCCACGGACTGCTTTTTGCGCTGATTTTGTAATTGGCATAAATGAACAATATCAAAAATACTCTTTAAAAGCAAATTTCTGCCATTTTATAAAATTATGTTATGATATAGTCTATGATAGGAAGTATAAAAGGAAAAATAATCCGCCAATTCGTGGATAAAAAAGAAAAATTTTTAATTGTAGAAACAGCTGGTGTGGGTTATAAGATATGGGTATCACCTGAAGTTTTATCTAAAACAAAAAACAACGAAAATTGTTTTTTATATATTCATACGCATGTTCGTGAAGACGCACTAGACCTTTATGGATTTTTGGATTATGAAGAATTAGAATTTTTTGAAATGCTTATAAATGTCTCAGGCATCGGACCCAAAGGTGCACTCACTATTTTGGGAATTGCTTCAATACAAACAATGCAAAAAGCTATAAATACAAATGACATTGCATATCTTACAAAAATATCTGGTATTGGCAAAAAAACAGCAGAAAAAATAATCATAGAATTAAGAGACAAGGTCGGGAAAAAAGACATAGGTGGATCATTAAAAGATGAATTAGATGCATTGGAGGCGTTAAAATCTTTGGGTTACTCCCAAGGTGAAGCAAGAGAGGCATTGAAAAAAGTGCCACAAGAACTAGATACTAATTCTAAAATTCGCATAGCGTTGAAAAATCTAGGAAAATGAAATTAATATTCTCTTTTATCCTAGCTATAATAGCTCTTTGGTTTTTGTGGTTTTTTACTGGTGGTCCATACAATGGAAATGTTAGCGGACCTTATATAAAACCACTTCCACCAGTTGGCACAGGGGAAATTTATTGGTAA
>JBBUAC010000029.1:0-1825 GCA_038061035.1 Patescibacteria group bacterium | reverse complement strand
TAGCTTTGATATACTTTATATATGTTAAATGATCAAGATATAAATAAATTAAAATCAATCCTTGTTACCAAGGACGACTTGAAAGTTTTTGCCACAAGAGAAGAAACAGAAAAACTTATTTCCGATTCCGAAGACAGGATGCTAAAAACACTTGCAAGTAAAGAAGAAGTCAAACAGCTAATTTCAGAATCAGAAAAGCGTGTTTTAATTAAAACAGAAACATTGATCTCTGAATCACAAGATAAAATTTTAACTCTCGTTGCTACTAAAACCGAAGTGAAAGATCTAAAAGATGATATCGGGTATTTACGAGAACTTGTACAGGGTTTGATTTTGTCCAATGACTCTATTGCTAAATCAATAACTGATTTGACTTTAGAATACGCTGCCGTAAAAATGCAACTTTCTCGCCACGATAACTGGATAAAACAAATTGCTGAAAAAATAGGGTTACAACTTGTCGTTGATTAACCTCAGCCGCTAAAATCACAACTAAAATCTTTTTTGTCAAAGGTCAGATTACTCGTGTATTGTATCACGAAAGAATAAAAAAGTCAAGAAAAAAACCTGCTATGTGCAGGTTTTTTTCTTTTTATTTATAATGCCTTACGCGTGTTTTAGTGGGACATTTCTTTCTTTATCTGTGACATAGATTTTTCTCCAAAGGACTACGGCTAGGAAGATAAGTACAATAAAGAATATCCATTTTATTATCGTGTCAGGTAAGAAACGAAACTTACCAGCAGAAGATACATTTGCACTTAAATTATTTGTAGAAGAATCTGTTGTATTTGAGTTAAGGTTTGTAGTATTTGCAGTTGCACCTAGTGTGGTGTTGCTTGTACTTGCTTTGGTTGTAGCTCCTGTATTTTGGGTATTGTTTTTTCCAACTGTATATCCACCAACTGTTCCAGTTTTTAATGTAAAGAAATTTGTATTTGATAATCCGCCATCTGGAATAGGATTGAAAACATTTATCAAATATTTACCATTACCTTTCATGTCTTTCGGACTTAATTCCATCTTGAGTTTAGTAGGGCTAATGTATGTAGTAGGTCTATCTGAGCCATTGAATCGGGCTACAGATGATGGTGTAAAACCAGAACCCGTAATCATTATGTTTACAGGATCTCCATTTGTGATAGCAGAATCTGGACTTATAGAATAAAGTGTAGGGACAGGATTTGTTTTTGTAGAGTTTGAATTGTATTCTGTATTGTAATCGTATAGATTATTGCCACCATCAACATAAACATAACCTCCATTTGTAATATAAGCATTAGTTTGCAATGGTATTATCACAACAAATCCAAGAACAAAAATACTTAATATTCCTAATACAGAAACTATTAAATTGTTGTTTTTATTACTCATAGGTATATCATAGCATATCTATGAATAAATGTCAAGTAGTGCTGGAGGAGGGACTCGAACCCTCAAACCTTGCGGTACTAGTTCCTAAGACTAGCGCGTATACCAATTCCGCCACTCCAGCAATGTCCACCCGGCAGGGATCGAACCTGCGACCTTCTCCTTAAGAGGGAGCAGCTCTACCAACTGAGCTACGGGTGGATTTATTTATTTTTTACACAAAATTTTTTATTAAAAAAATTTTGTGCCCGGAGTGGGAGTCGAACCCACATCCCTTGCGAGACACGATTTTAAGTCGTGCGCGTATACCAATTCCGCCATCCGGGCTAGAGATTCAATTATAAATTAATAATTAAGAATTATCAATTTTAAATTCGTAATTGATAACTCATAATTATTTTGAGGCCTGGGGCGGAATTGAACCGCCGTATATTCCTTTTGCAGAGGAATGCCT
>JBBUAC010000028.1:0-5762 GCA_038061035.1 Patescibacteria group bacterium | reverse complement strand
TCAAAATGAACTATGGAAAAAAATCACTTATACTTCACAAAAAATACAAAGGAAAAATTGAAATTCGAGCCAAAGTTCTTACAAAAAACAAAGAAGACCTTTCTGTAACATATACCCCTGGTGTGGCTGAAATTTCAAAATTACTTCAAAAAAATCCATCTTCCGCATATATTTACAGCATAAAAGCAAATACAATTTTAATAATAAGTGATGGTTCTGCAGTATTGGGACTCGGTAATATTGGACCACTTGGTGCTCTTCCCGTAATGGAAGGTAAAGCATTATTGTTTAAAAATTTTGGAAATGTTGACGCATATCCAATTTGTCTTGACACACAAAATACTGAAGAAATAATTAAAACAATAAAAAATATCGCTCCGGCTTTTGGTGGTATTAATTTAGAAGATATTTCTGCACCACGATGTTTTGAAATTGAACAACGACTAAAAAAAGAACTCTCAATACCAGTTTTTCATGATGATCAGCATGGTACAGCGATAGTTGTCCTTGCAGCACTTTTAAACGCACTTATTGTAGTCAAAAAGAAAAAGGAAAATATAAAAATAGTTATAAATGGTGCAGGTTCCGCAGGACAAGCTATATTATACCTTTTGAAAAAAGCTGGTTTTTCTTCTGAAAAAATTATTATATTAGATAGTAAAGGTATTATTTCAAAAAAAAGAACTGATTTAGATTTTTATAAACAAAAAATTGCAAAAATTACAAATAAAAATTCTTTAATAGGAGAACTTAAAGATGCAATTAAACAAACAGATGTATTTATCGGTGTTTCAGTAAAAGATATTTTAACTAAAGAAATGATAGATAGTATGAATATAGACCCGATTGTTTTTGCTATGGCAAATCCTAATCCAGAAATTTCATATAAAGAAATAAAAAAAACAAAGATTGCTGTTTTTGGTACTGGTCGGTCTGATTATCCAAATCAAATCAACAATGTTCTAGTATTTCCCGGATTTTTTAGAGGATTACTTGATGCACGAATAAAAAAAATTACCGAAAAAATGAAAATTGATGCTGCTTATACTATCGCAAATCTTATATCAAAATCAAAATTAAATGCAAATTATATTATTCCTAACCCATTTGATAAAAGAGTAGCAAAAGCCGTAGCTAATGCTGTTAAAAATGCAAACAATATAAATCTATAATAATAAATATATTTTTTAGCATTAGTGTACGATCGTATCTTATTGCTAAATATTATTTTTTCTTTTTATTTATGCACGCTTTTATAAATGCAGTAAAAAGTGGATGTGGCGCAAGTGGACGAGATTTAAATTCTGGATGAAATTGAGTACCTAAATAAAATGGATGAACCTTCTGCGGAAGTTCAGCTATTTCCATTAAAATTCCATCTAGTGATCTGCCTGAAAAAATTAAACCTGCTTTTTCTAATTCTTCAACATATTCAGGATTCACTTCATAACGATGTCTGTGACGCTCAGAAATCTCTCCCTTACCATAAGCTTTATAAGCGACACTTCCTTCTTTTAAAATTGCCTTGTAAGCACCAAGACGCATAGTTCCTCCATAATTTTTATTTTTTATTTTATCAACTTGATCTGCCATAGTTGCAATAACTGGATATTTAGTTTTTATATCCATTTCTGTTGAATTAGCACCACTCCATCCTAAGATATTACGAGCATAAGAAATAGTTAAAATTTGCATACCTAAACATAAACCAAAATATGGAATATTTTTCTTTCGTGCATAGTCTGCTGTCAATATCATACCTTCTACTCCCCTACTACCGAATCCTCCTGGAACAATTATACCATCCAATTCATCTAATTCTTTTAATAAAGAAGGATTCTTTTCATATTTTTCCGAATCAAGCCAAATGATATCGGGCTTAAAATTAAGTGACCAAGAAGAATGATTTATAGATTCAATAACCGATATATATGTGTCTTTACATGATTTAAAATTAAAATACTTCCCCACAATACCTATACGAACTTCTTTTTTTATTTTTTTAATTTTATTAGATAAAGCTTGCCAATCAGCCAGATCTTTTTGACGTTGCGGTAAACCAAGGGTCTTTAATAATGTCACTCCAAGATTTTCTTTTTCAAAATTAACTGGTACATCATAAATAGAATAGACATCTGGTGCTGAAATTATTCTTTCAGTTGGTAAACTGCAAACATTACTAATGGTTTTTTTAATATCTTTTGTTGCGGGTTTATCGGCTCTACAAAGTACAAAGTCTGGATTTAAACCCATTGAATGAAGATCTATAATCGCGTGTTGAGTTGGTTTTGATTTTTGCTCACCTAAAAGTGTAGGTGTTGGCAAATAACTTATTAAAACAACAAATACATCATTTTGATTTTTTGATTTCATCATTCTCGCAGCTTCAAGAAAAGGAAGAAGTTGGTACTCACCTACAGTACCACCATATTCTATGATTGTAATTTCTGATTTATTTTTTAATTGACAAGTTTCTATCCGTCTAATTATTTCTTTCGGTATGTCTGGATAAACTTCCACATCTTCACCTTCATATTCTAAATTACGTTCTTTTTTTATAACTTCTAAATATATTTGCCCTGTAGTAATATAATTTTCACGAGTACTAATCTGATCAATAAAACGCTCATAATTGCCAAGGTCTTGGTCGGCCTCTATACCATCTTCTCCGACAAAAACCTCTCCGTGTTCAGCAGGACGAATAGTACCTGCATCTATATTGATATACATATCAGCTTTAAGAATTGCAACTTTATAACCACGAGACTGTAAAATTTTACCTATAGATGCTGCAGCTATACCTTTTCCTACAGAAGACATAACCCCACCTACTACAAAAATATATTTTGCTTGTTTTTTTTTCATATTTATACCTATTTATTAAGATATTTTCTAATTGCAATTAAACTAGAAACAATTCCCAAAAACACACCTAATGACAAAATAATTGTAAAAATCTGAAGTAAATTTGAAACATAATAATCATATAAATTAATACCTAAAAATGCTGTCATATTACGGCCAATCCAAGCTGTCGCAGGTAAAAAGAGAAGCATCGTAATTATTGTCGCTATCACACCATATATAGCACCTTCTATCATAAATGGACCACGAACTCGCATTTTACTTGCTCCAACTAAACGCATTACGCCGATCTCTTCTTTTGAAATAAAAATAGTTAATCTTATCGTATTGAAAGTAATAATTATAGAAATTAAAACTAAAAACAATGTTACGATAAATCCTAATTTACGCGCACCTGATATTAAAGAATTTAATCTTTCTATCACTTCTTTATTTTGAGTATAATTTACTTTATCAATTATAGAAGCCGAGCCCAAGACCAATGCATTATCTGACTTCATAAAATTCGCTATACTTTCGTATTGAGAAACTTCTTTTGCTCTTACGTTGAGATATCCTCCCAATGGATTTTCATTTATTTCATCGAGTGCTTGAATGGTGGGATAATCATTTTGATGACGTTCACGAAAGATTTTTAGAGCCTCACCAGAATTCGTATAAGTTACTTCTTCCACTTCTACTAATTCTTCTAAAGATTTTTTCAAAAGAAAAATTTTATTTTCTTCAGCATTTACTGTGAAATAAATCGTCACATCAACTTTTTCTTTAATTTGACCTAATGAAAAATGAAGTATGGCTTGAAGTAAAATGAGTGAAGTAATGACAGAAAGTGTGATAGTAACGACAAGAACAGCAGCCCAAGAAACAAGCCCACTTCGAGAAAAATTTAAAAATCCTGCTTTTATAATTCTATTTAATACAGCCATAAGTTACATTATATAACATATTTACCATCTTTGTCATCTCTTATTACTTTACCTTTTTCCATTGTAATCACCCTATTTCCAATTGATTCTATAACACCGCGATTATGTGTAGTCAATATCACAGTAGTACCTAAATTATTTATTTTTTTAAAAATTTGAACAATATCATATGTGCTAATTGGATCTAAATTTCCCGTAGGCTCATCTGCTATTATTAATTCTGGTTGATTTATTATAGCTCTTGCTATTGCTAATCTCTGCTTTTCACCGCCTGAAAGTTGATGTGGAAAATGAAATAATTTAGTTCCCAAGTCAACAAGATCGAGTACGTGTGGCACATCGAGTGTTATCTCTTCATTTGTTTTACCCACTGCTTCCATAGCAAAAGCTATATTTTCATAAGCAGTCTTATTTGCAAGTAATTTAAAATCTTGAAAAACCACACCTATCCTTCGTCTCAATTTTGTCAATTCACCACTTTTTAATTTATGTATATTTTGAGACTCAAAAAAAACCGTACCTTCAGTTGGCTTGTCTTCTGCTAAAATCATTTTAATTAAAGTAGTTTTACCTGCCCCAGAGTGCCCCACAATAGAGACAAATTCTCCAGCTGAGACTGTAAGAGTGACATCTTCTATGCCGATTGAATCTTTATTATAAATCTTTGATACATTGTTAAAATAAATCACCACCTAATCTTAACATAATTTTTCCTCTGCTTCAATAAATTCTTCTAATTCTCCCTTCAAAACTCCGTCCACATCTGCAGTTTCAACATTAGTTCTATGATCTTTAACCATTTTATAAGGATGTAATACATAAGAACGAATCTGATTTCCCCATTCTATTTCTTTGCCCTTATTTGTTTTCATACTTTCTTCTACGCTTTTCTTTTCTTCTTCTGCAATTTTAAAAATTTTTGCTCTTAACATATTCATTGCAAGTTCGCGATTTTGCTCTTGACTTCGTTCACCAGAGACATGGACTGAAATATTTGTAGGAATATGCACCATCCTTACTGCAGTTTCTCTTTTATTTACATTTTGCCCCCCAGGACCACTTGATTTTGCAAATTCTATTCTTAAATCATATTCAGGAATTAAAAAATCTTTCTCATCCAATTTCCCAAATTCAGGTAAAACTTCTACTAAACAAAAAGATGTATGTCTTAATTTTTTAGCATTAAAAGGAGAAATTCTTACCAATCTATGCACGCCAGATTCATTTCGAAGTGTGCCATAAGGACCCAACCTCTCCCCAACCTCTCCTGTCAGGAGAGGGCTACGGGTGAGGTGAATTTTAAAAGATACATTTCTATATCCATTGTGGTCATTTTTATGTTCATGAATAAAAGAAATTCTCCAACCTTTTTTATCAACATATTTCATATACATAGACAAAAGCATAGAAACAAAATCTTCAGCATCGTCCCCACCTGCGCCTGAGATGATCGTAATTATTGCATTACCTTTGTCGTATTTGCCAAAGCCTTGCTTTTGCATTTTAAGTTCAGTGATTTTTTTTATTACTTCTTGAGCTTTATTTTTATCAACCCAAAAATCAGAAGAAGTCATTTTTGCTTCAAGTCTTTCTATTTCTATTTGAATATCATTTATATTATTTTCCATAAATTATTTTTATATATAAATTTACTTTACCAAAAATTCAACTTTTTTGCTATAATTAACACATATGGAAATACACAATTTTAACAAAGATTTTATACATCATAAAAAATCTTCTGTCGCATCTGTATTAAGCGAAGTCGTTTTTGGTGTAGAAGATGGTATGGTTTCTACTTTGGGTTCTATCACAGGTATTGCAATAGGCAGTGGAAATCATTCCACTGTTCTTTTGGCTGGAATTGTCATTGTGTCTGTTGAATCTATTTCTATGGGTATTGGTTCATATCTTTCCAATAAATCAGAAGAAGAAATGAATGAAAGGAAAATAAAAGAAGAAAAAGAAGAA
>JBBUAC010000027.1:0-4014 GCA_038061035.1 Patescibacteria group bacterium | reverse complement strand
GGCGGAATTGAACCGCCGTATATTCCTTTTGCAGAGGAATGCCTTACCACTTGGCGACCAGGCCCAATAAATGCAAACGCAGTTTTCCATCAAACTCCCCCTGCTAAGGGGGAGAACCAAAGAGGGGGTCTTTACATATCCTACTTTTCTTTTAATAATTCGTCAATTTTTTGTCTATTTTTTTCTCCCTTATCTATGAGAATATCAAGAAAAGGAATTATTTTTACTTCCATTTTCTTTTTTAAAAATTCTCGCAATTCTCCTCTTTTTCTTTTTGCAAATTCTAATGCTTCTTTTTCTTTATTCAACGGAAGTACTGTTATAAATATTGTTCCTCTTTTTAGATCAGGAGATATTGTGCATGAAGTTACTGTGATGAGTGAAGTGCGATTATTTTCACTTCCTAAAAATGAAGCTCCAAGCTCTTTGACCAATTGTGCCACTTTTTTATTTCTTTGTATCATTTTTGTGTAATATAAAAAGATTCCAATATATCTCCTGGTACAATTTCTATTTTTGATTCAATCATCATTCCGAATTCCACTCCTTCTTCTACTATAGTTGTTTTTATCTTTCCTTTTTCTAAGTTTATAATTTTTCCACGACCAATTTCAAAATCTCGTCGCATTATTTTTAGTACTTTTTGTATATTTATATGTCCTTCTATTACTTTACCACCTACTATTTGGCGTTCTTTTGTACGGCTAAAAACTCTTATGACTTTTGCTTTTCCTATTGTTTCTATTGTATTAGTTTTTGGTCTTCTTATTTCCATTTCTTCTTTTAAATAATCTGTCATTTTATAAATGATATCAAAAAAAGAAATTTTTATATTACGAGTTTTTGCGAGTTCTACTGCATTTGCATCAGCTGTGACATTGAAACCGATTACTAATACATTTTCTCCATCAGCTATGTTTTTTATATCTCGCTCACCTATAGGGCCTTCACCACTACATATAATCTTATACTCTACATTTTCTATTTCTCCTTCTGGTAAAATAGGTTTTATTTTTTTTATTTCTTTTTCTATTGCTTCAAGAGAACCAGAAACATCAGCTTTAAGTATTATAGGAATAATCTTTTTTTCAAGAATTTCTTCACCAATTTTATTTTTTGAATCTACTGATGATTTGTCTTTATTTGTTGATGTGGATTTAATATTTTTTATATATTCTAAAGCCTCACTTTTTTTATTAAAAGATTTAAATTCTGCTCCAATTTTAGGTATATTGTCAAAACCAATTAATCGTATAGGAGAAGAGAAAGTAGCTTCATTTATTTGATTGCCCTTGAAATCCTCTATGATACGGGTAGAGCATATATTTTCTTCAACTATCACAGTCATTCCTTTTTTTATAAATCCATTTTTAATAATCAAAGTCGCTTCTATTCCACGTCTAGGATCAAGATTTGCTTCTATCACAAAACCACTTGCATTTATTTTATTATCTCCAGTAAAGTTTTCCATTTCAGCAAGAATATTTATGAGAGATAATATTTCATCTATGCCTTCACCTGTAATAGCTGAAATTAATACAAAAGGAATTTTGCCTCCATATCCTTCAAGATATATTTCATTCTCTACTAATTGTGTTTTTGTTTTTTCAACATTTGCATCACTTTTGTCTATTTTATTTATTGCTACTATGAATGGTATTTCACATTCCACTATCGTTTTATAAGTTTCAAGTGTTTGTGGTTTTACTCCATCTGTCGCAGAGACTATGAGTATTGCTATGTCTGCTATCCTCGCTCCACGCTCACGCATCTTTGAAAAAGCTTCATGACCTGGTGTATCTAAAAAAGTGATTTTTTTTGAAATACCAGTTTCGTCTTTGTGGGTGACTTCATAAGCAGAAATATGTTGAGTAATACCACCTGCCTCTTTTTCTACAACATTTGTTTTTCTTATATAGTCAAGAAGAGTTGATTTACCATGGTCAATATGACCCATGACTACTACCACTGGAGAGCGTTCTATTATATTGTTTGTTTCTAAATTTTTTTGCATTTTTATTTTTCTCTAGAAACTAGAACCTAGCCACTAGAACCTAATTTACCTCTGCTTTTTTTAACACTTCTTTTTCTTCATCAGAGAGTTCGTATTCTGATTTGCCATTTTTTATAGGCTTTGCAAATACACTCATTCTTTCACGAGAATATAAGCTAGAGATGACTATGCCGTCTTTGTCTTCATTTAGCATACCTATAGCAAAGCTTTGATTGCTACCTTGATCTGGAAAAGGATTAAAGCGCAATATATCAAGTCCACGAATACTTTTTCTTAATTTTTCATTTAAAATTACAATATCTTTTTCCATTTTTTCTCTTGCTTGTTTTAAATTATTTATTTCATTTTGAAGAAAAAGTATTGTCTCCTCTAAATCTTTTCCTTTTTTACCAAGAAAAAATCTTCTTAAACGACTTTCTGTTTTAATAATCCAAATAGATTCAACTAAGACTATTAGTCCCAAAAAAACAAAAAAAGCAATTTGAAGCTTTATATTCATACAATTTCAATATATACTATTTTTATGTCTAAATCAAATAAAAAAGAAAGGAATATATATCTTGATTATGCAGCTTCTGTATTACCGAATCCAAGCTCTATACATAAACAAGGAGTAAGTGCAGGAAAAAAACTTCAAGATGCACGTATAAAAGTCGCAACGATTTTAAATGCACGACCTGAGGAGATAATTTTTACTAGTGGTGGCACAGAAAGTAATAATTTAGCAATACAAGGAATTATTTTCGGACGTCCAACGTCCGAATTTTGGACACCAAGAATTCAGGTGTCCAACACCCGACAAAATCGACAAAAATCTCTTCCGCATATTATTACCACAAATATAGAACATCCTTCTGTTTTGGAGACTTGTAAAATTTTAGAAAAAAGAGGCTTGGCTGAAATCTCTATAATATCTGTGGAGAAAAATGGCATTGTTGATCCTAAAAAAATAAAAAAAGAAATTAAAAAAAATACAGTGCTTGTGTCAGTAAACTATGCAAATAATGAAATAGGTACAATACAGCCAATAAAAGAAATTGCAAAAGAAATCAGACATTATAAAAAGTCCCGCTTAGCAGAATTTTCTCAGGTCCTCGGATCTCCTTCGCGAGTACGCTTGGCCAGACCGTTCGAAAATTCTCTGAGCGGAACTTTTTCTTCTTTTCCTTTCTTTCATACAGACGCTGTGCAAGCAGTAAATTATTTAGATATTAATGTAGAAAAACTCGGCATAGACTTATTGTCTTTTTCTGGTTCAAAGATTGTAGGTAGTGGTAAGGTGGGTGTGCTTTATAAAAAGAAATCTGTCCAACTTGCACCAATTTTTGGAGGAGGGGATCAAGAAGGGGGTTTGCGACCTGGGACAGAGAATTTAGAGGAAATTATAAAATTTGCAAATGCTTTAGAAATTTTGCAAAAAATAAAAAATAAAGAAAATATACGACTTATAAAATTACGCAATTATTTTTTTGAAAAACTGCAAAAAATGTCAAAGGTGCCCTTTGACACAAATGAAGAAGGAATTATTATAAATGGTGATTTGGAAAAAAGATTGCCGAATATTATAAATATTACTATTTCTAAAATACCGAGTGAGCTTTTAGTTATTGAACTTTCAGAAAAAGGGATAATGACATCATCAAAAAGTGCTTGTAAAAGTTCACAAAAAGAGGGCTCATATGTGATACAAGCAATACGTAATGCGGAAGCCTTGCTTCCGCCAGCTGGCGGAAGCAAGGCTTCCGCTGATAAAACTTCTCTTGATATTTCTTCTGATACAATCGGCGGAATTCGTTTTTCTTTTGGCAAAGATACAACAAAGCGAGATATAGATTATACGATTGCATCTTTAATTAAAATTATAAATAAGTTAAAAAAGTGGTATTAAAAATTTTTAAAATTAAATTTTTATTTTGAAAAAATTTAATTTAGGTGTATAATATAGTATTATGGATATTAAAGATTTAAATAAACCACAATTAATATTGTTAGCAATATTG
>JBBUAC010000026.1:0-8162 GCA_038061035.1 Patescibacteria group bacterium | reverse complement strand
GGATGGATACCAGTACCAGAAAAAGATTTGCCAGTAAAATTGCCTATTGTAAAAAACTATAAACCTACAGATACAGGAGAATCTCCTCTTGCAAATATTTCAAAATGGGTAAATACAAAATGTCCAAAGTGTGGTGGTAATGCAAAAAGAGAAACAGATACGATGCCCAACTGGGCGGGGAGTTCTTGGTATTATTTGCGATATGTTGATTCAAAAAATAAAAAAGAATTTGCAAGCAAGAAGAATTTAAAATACTGGTTGAGTTTATCCTCACCCCAGCCCTCTCCCGAAGGGAGAGGGGGAAATGCGGGTGGAGTGGATTGGTATAACGGAGGAATGGAACATACTACTTTACATCTTTTATATTCTCGTTTTTGGCATAAATTTTTATATGATTTAAAACTTGTGCCGACAATTGAGCCATATCAAAAAAGAACTTCTCACGGAATGATATTAGGGGAGGGTGGAGTAAAAATGTCAAAATCTGTGGGTAATGTGATAAATCCAGATAGTATCGTAAAAACTTACGGAGCAGATACATTGCGTCTTTACGAAATGTTTATAGGTCCTTTTGATCAAGCTGTAATATGGAATTCTGAGAGCATTATAGGTCCACGAAGATTTTTGGAAAAAGTTTGGAGAATAGGACAGAAAATTTTAGTTTCACAGAAGAATGCAAAGCAGATGCTTTCTCACGGCTCGCACTCGAACTTGAATGTGGTTAACGAATCTAATATTGCGTATGCCGAAGAAAGCACTGCTTCGCATTCTTTTCCATCACTATTAAAACTTCTTCACAAAACAATTAAAAAAGTAAGTGAAGATATAGAAAATATGAATTTTAATACAGCTATTTCTTCTATGATGATATTGGTAAATGAAATGGAAAAAAGTAAAGAAATTGATTTAGAAGATTTTAAAAAATTTTTACAAATATTAGCACCATTTGCTCCACATATTACAGAAGAATTATATAATCAATTATCAATTAAGAATTATAAATTAAAAATTAAAAATAAAAAAAATAATTCTATACATCTTTCAAAATGGCCAATTTGGGATAATGATTTAATAAAAGAAGAAAAAATAAAAATTGCAATACAAATAAATGGAAAAGTCAGAGATGAAATTGTTATTGATACAGAAATGAAAGAAGAAGAAATAAAAGAAATTGTTCTTCAGAACACTGTCGTTTTGAAATTTTTAAACGGAAATACACCTAAAAGAATCATTTATATTAAAAATAGACTTATCAACATAGTATTTTGATTGCACTTTTATATGTATTATAATATGATTAAGTTATATTAAAAAATAATTTTTAGGTCTTTATTAATAATTTCCCGCTAAAGGTATTTATCTTTAGGTGGGTAAAAATCAGTTTATTTTTCCTAGGCTTTTTTAAAAAGTCAAATGACTTATAACTGAGTAAAATAAAAAATATGTTATCAAATATTTTAGATAGAATTTCGTTTTGGGCTTTGTTTTTAGTTGTCGTATTATTACCAATTTTCTTTCTGCCTTTTACCAAAATTCCAGTAGAAACTTCTAAAGGATTTCTTTTGGTTTTTGGTTTAGTTGTGTCCATAATTTTTTGGGCAGCAGCTAGATTTTCTGATGGAAAAATAACTTTACCTAAATCAAAAGTATTGTTGTCCGCATTAGCGATAGTTTTGGTATTTTTAATATCAGCTATTTTTTCAGGAGCGCCGAAAATGTCCTTTTTTGGTCTTATGTTTGATATAAGTTCTTTCTATTTTATTTTCTCTGCTTTTATTTTAATGTTAATGTCTTCTATTGTTTTAAAAGACAAAGAGAATGCTAAGACAGTTTTGTTGGGAGTGATCATATCGTCCAGCATTGTATTTCTTTTCCAGATTTTACGTTTCTTTATGCCAGAACTTTTGTCACTTGGAATTTTAGGAGGAAAAACTGACAACATTGTGGGCTCTTGGAATACACTAGGACTTTTGGCTGGTTTATCTGTCATTGTATCTCTTTTATTGATTGAATTTTTTAATGTAAATAAGAGAACAAAATGGTTGCTTGGTATTTTGATGAGTATTGCAATTATCATTACAATAGCAGTTAACTATTCTTTAGTCTGGAAATTTCTTGGAATTTTCGCTTTACTTATTTTTGTTTTTAAAGTTTCTTTTTCCACAAATAAAGAAGAACAAGATGGAAGTAAAACACATTTCTCAGCTACTTCTTTTGCAGTGATGATGATATCGCTTTTATTTTTTATGTCTGGTCAATTTATTGGTGGGTATTTACCAGAACGTTTAGGTTTACAAGACTTAGAAGTTAGTCCTTCATTTTCATCTACTATGTCTGTTGCAAAAAAATCACTTATGAAAGATCCTGTTTTAGGAATAGGCCCAAATAGATTTAATGAAGTATGGTCAATGTATAAGCCAGATGTTATAAATCAGACAGTTTTTTGGAATACTTCTTTCTCTACTGGTTTTGGTTTATTACCTACATTAGCGACAACTACTGGAGCACTCGGCATACTTTCTTGGTTAGTATTTTTATTCTTATTGATAGCATCTGGAATAAAAACTATATTCTCTAGTATCAAAAAAGGCGAGAATTCTGAATTAGCCCTATTCTTTTTTGCTTCTCTTTATTTATTTGCCGCATCAATATTTTATTCTACTGGAGTCGTAATATTCTTACTCGCATTTGCTTTTACAGGAGTATTTATAGGTGTTTCAACTGCAGGTCGTGAAGACAAAGAGATATCATTGTCATTCTTAGACGATCCAAGAAAAAGCTTTTTCTCAATATTGTTTCTTGTCATATTAATGATAGTAGCTGCTGCTACTTCATTTAAATATGTAGAACGTCTTGCATCGGTATCTTACTTTGGAAAAGCTGTAACTACTCAAGATATCGCAATTGCAGAATCTTCTATTAAGAGAGCAGTAGTTCTACATACAAATGATTTATACTTACGAACATATTCTCAAGTTTATCTCACAAAGTTAAATACTTTAGTAGCTAAAGGAGATTCTTTATCAGAAGTAGAAAAAACAGAATTACAAGCGAATTTTGATCAAGCAGTAAATGGTGCTATTTTAGCAACACAATACAATACAAAAAATTATTTAAATTTCCAAGCATTAGGTTCAGTATATAGTACCGTCGCTTCATTTGGTCAGAAAGAAGCTTATGGTAATGCAGTGGATGCATACAAGCAAGCTTCATTGCTCAATCCATTAAACCCAAGCTTAAAATTAGCTATTGCAAATCTATTCTTTGTAGAAGGTAAGACAAAAGAGGCGAGAGAAGCAGCGCTTGAAGCTTTCACTTTAAAACCAGATTATATAGATTTATTGATCACACTTTCTCAGATTGAAAAGAGAGATGGAAATAATGCACTTGCTATTTCTTATGGAGAAAAAGCGTTACAACTTTCTCCAACAAGTAAGGATTTGAGTCAATATGTAAATTCATTAAAAGGAATTAATGTTCCTAGTTCAGTAAATACTACTCCAGGGGCTAAAACAGAAACAGATAAAAAAATTGAACAATAAAATAATTTTATTTAAAACAGAATGGAGAAAATACTCAGAATTTTCAGAAAGGAATATATAAATATAAATCAGGCGGCACTCTTACTTGGCTCGTTTGCTTTTCTTTCCCAGATTTTGGGAATGTTAAGAGATAGGTTGATAGCTCATTCTATAGGGCCTTCATTTGTTCTCGATGCTTATTATGCAGCATTTAGGGTGCCAGACCTTATATTTATATCTTTAGCTTCTTTATTTTCTATTACTGTACTTATACCTTTTCTTATAGAGAAAATGAAGGGGGATAGTTTTAATTTTGAGACTCAAAAATTTCTCAATGATATATTTACAGTATTTTTATTAGGAATGATAGTGGTGTCGCTTATCGTATTTATTTTGATGCCATATATAGTTTCTTTTATCACTCCTGGATTTTCTATTGTCTTACAAGATAAGGTAATAGAGCTTTCTAGGATAATGTTACTTTCTCCTATATTACTTGGACTTTCAAATCTTTTTGGTTCTGTAACTCAGCTTTTTCGAAAGTTTTTTTTATATGCGCTTAGTCCTTTATTTTATAATTTAGGAATTATTATAGGTGTATTATATTTTTATCCATTATTTGGTATTTATGGTTTGGCATATGGTGTAATATTGGGAGCATTATTGCATTTTCTAATTCAATTTTTTGCTTCTTATACATCAGGATTTCTTCTTAAATTTTCTTTGTCAATAAATTTTAAAGAAATAAGAAAAGTAATATCAGTATCACTTCCTAGAACACTTGGTTTATCGCTTAATAATATAGCTTTGATAGTGATAGTATCTTTTGCTTCATATTTACAAGGTGGATCAATTTCTATTTTCAATTTATCTTTAAATTTACAATCTGTACCACTTGGCATCATCGGTCTTTCTTATGCAGTGGCTGCATTTCCAACACTAACTAAATCTTATTCTTTGGGAAAAACAGAAGAATTTAAAGATCATTTAAAATCAGCCGCGCGAGCTATTATTTTTTGGTCATTACCTATTACTTTTCTTTTTATTGTGCTTCGCGCGCAAATAGTTAGAGTAATATTGGGCTCAGGGTCTTTTTCTTGGGAAGATACTAGATTAGTCGCTGCTTCCCTTGCTTTATTTTCGATTTCTGTTGTGGCACAAGGTCTCATCGCTTTATTTGCTAGAGCGTATTATGCAGTTGGTAATACATATTTACCACTTAAAATTAATTTAATTTCATCTATATCTATTGTCCTTTTTTCAGGATTATTTTTGTATATTTATCAACACTTTCCTTTTTTGAAATATTTTATTGAATCTTTACTTAAAGTTTCTGATATATCTAGAAGTCAGGTTTTGATGTTACCACTTGCATATTCTCTGGGTACTATTATAAATTTTATTTTACTTTCTATTTCTATAAAAAGAGATTTTATGCCGAAAGAACCGTTTATCTCAAAAACTTTTTTTCAAAGTCTTTCCGCTTCTTTTTTTATTGGTGTAATAACTTATTTAAGTTTAAAACTTTTTTCACCAATTTTCGGAACTATTACTTTTTGGGGTGTCTTTTTACAAGGTTTCATTTCTGGAATTTTAGGTATTTTGGCTGGAATATTGGTACTTTATTTATTTAAAAATGAAGAATTAAAAGACTTGGTTAAAACTTTAAAAACAAAATTCTGGTATAGTAAAACAATAAACCCTATCCAGGATGGACTATAAACTTGTCGACGTGGCAGGTTGACAAGTTTATTTAACTTATATGAATTTAAAAAATATTAGAAATTTTTCAATAATAGCGCATATAGACCATGGCAAGAGCACTTTGGCTGATAGGATGCTTGAAATTACTCATACGATAGAGGTACGCAAAATGCGTGAACAAGTGCTTGATTCTATGGAACTCGAACGGGAGCGAGGGATTACTATAAAAATGCAACCCGTGAGGATGGAATATGAAATTAATAATTACGAATTAGGAATTACGAATGAAGATAAAAAAGAAAATACAAAATATATTTTAAATCTTATAGATACACCTGGGCATATAGATTTTTCTTATGAAGTTTCTCGTGCGCTTAAAGCAGTAGAGGGTTCTATTCTTTTAGTTGACAGTACACAAGGTGTGCAAGCACAAACTCTTACCACATTATCTATGGCAGAGCAATATGGGATAAAAATAATACCCGTATTGTCTAAAATCGATTTACCACTTGCACGTGTGTCTGAAGTTAAAGAAGAAGTAATGAAGCTTTTAAATTGCAAAATAAATGAAATATTATTGGTTTCTGGAAGAACAGGGGAAGGGGTAGAGAATTTATTAAAAGAAGTAATACGACAAATATTACCACCAAAACAGGAATACGAAGGGGAGAACAATTTGCGTGCTTTAGTTTTTGATTTTAAATATTCAAATCATAAAGGTGTAATTGTTTTTGTCCGTTTATTGGATGGAAGTATAAAAAAGGGGGATAATTTACTTTTTGGAATTTCAAAAGAAAAATTTATTGCACTTGAAGTCGGCACATTTTCTCCAGAAGAAAATCAATGTGAAAAATTATCATCTGGAGAGATAGGATATATTGTTACTGGTATAAAAAAGCCAGGTATTGCTTCTGTTGGAGATACTATAACTATGACGAAAAATCCATTACCTAATATTTCAGGATATCAAAAACCACTTCCTGTTGTGTGGGCATCAGTATTTCCAGAAGATGCAGATGATTTTGCCTCTCTTAAACTTTCATTAGGAAAATTGAAACTTTCAGATTCAGCTTTTTCATATGAAGAAGAATCTAGCGGTTCACTCGGGAGGGGATTTCGTTGTGGATTTTTGGGTATGCTTCATTTAGAAATTATAACAGAGAGATTAAAAAGAGAATTTGATTTGAATTTAGTTATTACTACACCTTCTATAACTTATGAAGTAGTAAATAAACAAGGCAAAAGAGAAAAGGTTTATTCACCATATTTTTTTCCAGACGATTGCAATATAGAATCTGTATTTGAACCGTGGGTATTTGTTAAAATAATTACCCCTCTAAAATATTTAGGAAATATCATACAACTTATTTTTGACCACGAAGGGGAGGTGGGTGAAACAGAGAATTTTAGTGATTTTCGTTCTGCCATTTCTATTCAAATGCCACTTCGTGAATTAATGCGTAATTTTTTTGATGAATTAAAAAGCACTTCTTCTGGTTATGCTTCAATTTCTTATGATATAGGTGAGATGAGAAAAGCAAATGTTACACGACTCGATATTTTGGTCGCAAATGAAGTTGTACCAGCATTCTCAAGAGTGGTATCAAAAAAAAGAGTAGAAGAAGAAGCAGAAAAAGCTGTAGAGAAATTGCATGGTATTTTACCTCGTCAGATGTTTGTTACTAAAATACAAGGTTTTGCATTGGGGCGAATTATTTCATCTAAAACTATTCAAGCTTTTAGAAAAGATGTTACTGGTTATTTATATGGGGGAGATATTACTCGTAAGAAAAAACTTTTGGAAAAACAAAAAAAGGGTAAGAAAAAAATGAAAGACAGGGGACGGGTAAATATTCCACAAGAGGTCTTTTTAAAAATGATACGTGGAAAAGAGTAAATTGTTGTGAATCACAAAACTCTTTCTTGGCACAACTTTTTGAATCGTCGCATAATTTTCTGCTGAAAATTTGCTCATTCTCGGTTCGACAACCTGCGAAAGTCGCTTCAAAAAGTGTGCCTGCGACGAGTTTTGTAATTCACAGTTTATAAGCTAAATATTGGAGAATACAACAATATCATACTGATGATTACCAAAATCCCGACTATTGACCAAATTATCTGTATTTTCTTTTGATGTTTTTTATTAAAAAGCATATACTGATAATATCATATTATGGAAAATTTTCAAGAAAAAAAAGGATCTTTACGTATTCTAAAATCATGGCCTGTTCTTATTTTTTTATCTATTCTAATACTTTTTTTTGGTTTTGGTGTATTTCAATTTATGAATGAAAATAAAGAAACTACAAAAAATAGAATAATAGCAGAAGAAAAAGTAAAAGAATTAGAAGACAGGAAAGATAAACTTTTATTTGATATAGATAATTTGAATACTGATGAAGGAAAAGAGAGGGTATTTCGTGAGAATTTTGGTTTGGCAAAAGAAGGTGAGAATTTAATAGTTGTATTAGATGAAAAAAACAATACAGAAGAAGTGAAAATTGTTCCACAAAAAGGATTTTTAAATTTTTTAAAAAATTGGTTTAAATAATACATATTTTTATTTTTGAGCAAGTGTGTTATACTAAAAATATTAATAAATAATTTAAATAAAAAAATATGCAAAAAGAAGTAACAATTTATTCGACTCCTACATGTCATTTTTGTCATTTAGCGAAAGATTTTTTTAAGGAAAAAAATATAGTTTTTACAGACTATGATGTATCAAGTAATTTAGAGAAAAGAAAAGAAATGATAGAAAAATCCGGACAAATGGGTGTTCCAGTAATTTTGATAGGTGATAAAATAATTATAGGTTTTAATGAACCTGAAATAGTAAAGTTATTAGGACTTTAATTTTATTAACGCTGTGCCCCCACTCCGAATCGAACGGGGATCTATTCCTTAGGACGGAACTGTTCTATCCATTGAACTATG
>JBBUAC010000025.1:0-11020 GCA_038061035.1 Patescibacteria group bacterium | reverse complement strand
AATATATGCAAATCAAAAAATTACAAAAAAAAGAATTTCCCAAAGCTTTGCTTGAAATTCCGCAACCACCAGAACAGCTTTTTATAATAGGAGAATTACCAAAAGAAGAATTGATATATCTTTCTATTGTTGGTTCTCGTAAATTTAGCTTATACGGTAAAGAAGTATGTGAAAAAATAATTGCCGGCTTAAAAGGTTATCCTATAGCTATCGTCTCTGGTTTTGCTATGGGTATAGATACAATAGCTCATAAAAAAGCAATAGAAGTAGGTCTTAAAACTTTAGTTTTTCCGGGATCAGGTTTATCAGACGAAGCAATGTATCCTAAAACAAATGTTTCTTTTATAAAAAAAGTTATAGAAAGTGGTGGATGTTTAATATCAGAATTTGAGCCGGATTTCAAAGCTACACATTGGAGCTTCCCAATGCGCAATCGTCTTATGGCAGGTATCTCTAAAGCAGTACTTATAATAGAAGCAGAGGAACGCTCTGGTACGCTGATCACAGCTCGGCTCGCCACAGAATACAATAGAGATGTTCTCGCAGTGCCTGGGTCAATTTTTTCTCCAAATGCAAAAGGAGTAAATCGTCTCATAAGAGAAGGTGCCACACCCATAACTTGTCCAAAAGATGTCTTAGAAGCACTTGGTTTCGCAGAAGAAAAAGAAGAAGAAAAACAAGCCAAACTTTTTTTAGATTTGTCAAAAGAAGAAATGTTTATTATGAATTTACTTCGAGAACCTATGCCTAGAGATGATTTGCTTCGTGCTCTTAAAATGCCGATACAAAATGCGAACGCTTTACTTTCAGTTATGGAAATAAAAAATTTAATTAAAGAAGAATTAGGTGAGATTAGACGGTATTAAAATGTTGCTAAAAAAATAGCTTTCGTGTAATACTATCTACTATGAAATTACTTATAGTAGAGTCGCCTTCTAAAGCAAAAACAATAGAAAAATATCTTCACGATAATAAATCCACTTCTTCGGCGGATAAATTTATCGTTCGTGCTTCAGTTGGACATATTAGAGATTTGCCAAAATCAAATAAAAAAGCCATAGATATAGAAGCAGGTTTTATTCCTCATTATGAAATATCAAAAGGAAAAGAAAAAATTGTGCGAGAACTTCAAGATTATGCAAAAAAAGCAGACTCTATACTTTTAGCTACAGACCCTGATCGTGAAGGTGAAGCCATAGCTTGGCACATAGAACAAATTCTTACAAAAGAAGGAAGTAATATTTCTTCTTTAAAAAAAATAAAAAGAGTAGCTTTTTATGAAATCACAAAAGAAGCTGTAGAAGAAGCCTTAAAAAATCCGCGAGAAATAAACACAGCTTTAAGAAAAGCACAAGAAGCAAGAAGAGTATTGGACAGACTTGTCGGTTATGATTTGTCTGGTATTATCTGGAAAAAAGTCCGCTATGGACTCTCAGCAGGACGAGTCCAATCCCCTGCATTACGTATAGTGATGGAACGGGAAAGAGAAATTCGAGCTTTTATACCAGAAAAATTTTGGAGACTCTTTGGTGATTTTGAAACTCCCCTCCTTGTGGAGGAGGGGGTAGGGGGTGGTGATTCAAAAAAGAACCACCTCGCCCTAAAGGGCACTCCTCCTCAAAAAGGAGGAGAGAAAATTCGCCTTGAATGTGAAGACGAACCAAGAGATGAAAAGATAGTTGAAAAAATAATGCAAATTGGTAAAAGTGCTAATTGGTTTGTTAAAGATGTAAAAGAATCAGAACAAAAACGCTCTGCTCGTGCACCATTTACCACTTCTTCACTACAACAGACTGCAAGTTCTCGCCTTGGATACTCGCCTTCTCGCACAATGCAAATAGCACAAAAACTTTATGAATCTGGGCATATTACATATATGCGAACTGATAGCACAAATTTATCAACAGTTGCTCAAAATAATATATTGTCGTATATAGAAAAAAAATATGGCAAAGAATATGTAGAAGCTAAAGTATATAAAACTAAATCAAAAAATGCACAAGAAGCACATGAAGCCATTCGTCCCACTCATATAGAAAATCTAAGTGCTGGTACGGAAGAACAAAAAAAACTTTATAAACTTATTTGGGAACGAACAGTATCTTCGCAGATGGCTCCTGCAAAATTATTGAAAACAAAAATTATAGCAAATATAAGAGAGATTGCGGAAGACGGTCTTCCGCAACTTAGCGGAAGACGGTCTTCCGCAACTTCTGCAGAATCTTTAGTAAAATTCGAATTTCCTAATTTCTCTACTACTGGCTCACGCCTACTTTTCCCTGGATGGCTTGAGGTGGACACTGCTGCTCGTGGAGAAGATATAGAATTACCAAAATATTCTATTGGAGATAAATTAAAATTATTAAATTTAGAAAATTTAGAAAAATTCACCACCCCGCCGGACAGATATACTGAAGCAGGCCTCATAAAAGAGCTCGAGAGTAGAGGAATTGGAAGACCTTCTACTTATGCTTCAATTATGCGAACACTTGAAAATAGAGAATATATAAAAAAAGAAGGACGAACTTTATTTCCCACTGAAGTCGGAGAAGTCGTGTCAGACTTTTTAGAGAAAAATTTTGCAAATTATATTTCAGATACTTTTACAGCAGAAATGGAAGATGAATTAGATGAAATATCAAGAGGTGAAAGAGAATATGAAAAAACTTTAAAAGATTTTTATGGACCATTTTTAAAAACTATTAAAATAAAAGAAAAATTAGAAAAAGCAACTAATTTAGGAGAGGCGCCTGATAATATGAAATGCCCAAAATGTAATGGAAAAATGATGATCAAGCTCTCTAGAACAGGAAAATTTTATTCTTGTTTAGATTATCCAAAATGCAGTGGTGCATTATTACTCGATGGTACAGAATTGAAAGGTCCAAAAGAAATAGGAGAGCTCTGTCCCCTCTGTGGAGAAATACCTTTAACTAAAAAAGGTAAAAAAATAAAAGAAGATGGAGGAAAGTTGGTAATAAGGGAAAGAAGAGATGGTTCTGGAAGTTTTATTTCTTGTTCTCGTTATCCAAAATGTAAATTTGTAAAACAAGATGAAGAAGAAATAAAAAGAAAAACGACAGATGTATTATGCCCGCAATGCAAAAAAAATAAAATAATGGAAAGAAAAGGAAGATTTGGAATTTTTTATTCTTGCGCAAGTTATCCAGATTGCAAATTTGCAATAAAAGCGAAGCCAACAGGAAATATTTGTAAAGAATGTGGAAATTTAATGATGGAAGGCACAAAAACCATACCCGAACGTTGTTCAAATAAATCTTGCCCTATGCACAACCCTCATAAATTGATGAAATAAAAAAAGTCTGCAAGAATAAAATTCTTGCAGACTTTTTTAAGTTATTCGTTATTCCATTTTCTCTCTGGAAAGTCAAGTATTACACTTTATGCGACCGCGAAGTTTGTAATATAGATCATTAATATGTTATTATTGAAAATATAAATATATGTCAATCGTAGGAGAAATTTTAGAAAACTTATGGAATACCTCACTTTCATATAAAGGAATGCGAGTGAATCTTTTTGGTATACCTAAGTTTAAAAATTACAAAAATCAATCTGTGAGAGTTGCTTTTCATCGATTACAAAAAAGTAAATACATTTCTGGCACTACTGTTTCGTGTTATTTAACAAATAACGGAAAAAATTATTTAAAGAATAAATTAAAAACACTCAAATCGTTCAAATCCCCTTTCACCAAAGAACAACCCAAAAACTTAATCTGTATGTTTGATATTCCAGAAATTAAAAAAGTTGAACGAAATTGGCTAAGATGGCATTTGAAAAAATTTAACTATATCATGATACAGAAAAGTGTTTGGGTTGGACCTTCACCTTTACCAAAAGAATTTTTAGATTATATAAAGTCTATTGGACTAGAAGATGGTATAAAAATATTTAAACTTGCTCGTGGATTTTACAATAAATAAATATATTACAAACTTCGCGATCGCAAATTATGTAATATTAGTATTTTTATAATTTGCAAATTTTTAAAAATTTCAAATAAACCATTTTAGTGTTATAATATTCCCATGTCTGATGTTAAAGAAATATTTAATTTAATAGAAGGCGGAATAAATAAAAAAGATGAAGATCTTATTTTAAAAGCATATAATTTTGCAAAAAAAGCACATGAAGGTCAAGAAAGAATGAGTAATGAACCATATTTTTCTCATTTAATTGAAACTGCTAAAATTTTAGCCCAAATGGGAATGGATGCAAATACTATAGCATCAGGATTACTTCACGATGTATTAGAAGACACAGAAGTAACAGAAGAAAAATTAAAAAAAGAATTTGGAGAAGAAATAGTGTATTTAGTGAAAGGTGTTACTAAACTGGGTACATTAAAATATAGAGGTCAAGAAAGGCATGTGGAGAGTTTGCGTAAATTTTTCGTTGCTATGGCAAATGACTTAAGGGTCGTTATCATAAAATTTGCAGATAGATTGCACAATCTTCAAACATTACAACATATAAGAGAAGATAAAAAAGAAAGAATTGCTCTAGAATCTATCGAAGTTTATGCACCACTTGCAAATAGACTTGGAATGGGAAAACTAAAAGGAAAGATAGAAGATGCAGCTTTTCCTTATGCTTATCCAAAAGAATATACAGAAATAGAAGAAATTATAAAAGACAATAAAGAATTATACGAAAAGAATCTTAAAGAAATACGAGAAGAATTGGAAAATGAATTGAAAAAAAATAAAATAAAAGTAATAGAAATAACAGATCGCCTAAAACACAAATATAGTCTTTGGAAAAAATTACAAAGATATGAAAAAAATATAGACAAAATCTATGACATTTCTGCATTGAGAGTAGTCGTAAAAAATGTAGAAGAATGTTATAAAGTTCTCGGTATTATACATTCTATCTGGAAACCATTGCCCGGCAGAATAAAAGATTATATAGCAGTGCCAAAACCAAATGGTTACAGATCCATACATACTACGATTTTTACAAAGTCCGGTGGTATAGCTGAAATTCAAATCAGGACAGAAGATATGCATGCACAAGCAGCCCACGGTATAGCAGCTCATTTTGTATATAAAGAAAAAAATAATAAAAAAACAAATGATAATTTAAAATTTGAATGGCTTGAAGAATTGACAAAATTAAATTATACACCTAAAGATCCAAAAGCATTTGTCGAGCATTTAAAAATGGATTTTTTTAGTTTTCGTATTTTTATTTTTACACCTAAAGGTGATGTGGTGGACTTACCAGAAGACTCAAGTGCTATTGATTTTGCTTATGCGATACACTCCGACATAGGTGACCATACTTCAGAAGCAAAAATAAATAATAAAATTGCTCCAATTTTTTCAAAATTAAAAAATGGAGATATTGTTCAAATTATTACAAAAAAAGAAGCTCATCCTTCAAGTAAGTGGCTTGATAATACAAAAACTGCTTCTGCAAAAAAACATATTAAATCTTATTTAGAAAAAAACTCCCTCCTCGCCAAACTAAAATCTTTCGGAAGAAGCTAAATACTAAAATTAGAAATATCGTAAAGCATCACATCATCTTCTTTTTTTTCTTTATCTATATTTTCGGTAGAAAGTAAAATATCTCCAGGTACAGGAATTTCATTTTTTTTATTTTCTTCTATTTGATTTTCTAACTTAATAATATGATTTTCAAGCATTTCTTCTGGATTTTTTATTTCACTAGATTTATTTATTAAATCCAATATATAGCGTAAATCTTCTGTTGAGAAAAAATCAATTTTAATTTGACCACCTGATTCTTTTCTTTCTATGTGTACTCGAGTTCCCAATTTGTCTTGAAATTCTTCTTCGAGTTCTACTATCTCAGGATCTGGTATAAATTCTTTTTTTCGTACCCTATCGTATGCTATTTTTCTAGCCAATTTTTCTGCTTCGCGAACTGTTATTTTTTTATATAAAATTTCTTTAAATAAAACAATTTGCTCTTCGGGATGATCCGCGAGCATTAAAAGAGGCCTAGTGTGGCCCTCTGAAATTTTACCTTCAGATAAACCTGTCAAAATCTCTTCTGGAAGAGCCAATATACGCAAAGTATTAGAAACATATTCTCTGCTTCTTCCCATTTTTTTAGCTATTTCTGCGTGAGTAAATTTAAATTCACTTGATAATCTAGCAAAAGCACGAGCTCTATCCACAGAATTCAAATCTTCCCGTTGTAAATTTTCAATAATAGCCAATTCCAATTTCATCATTGCGGTGTCCCCCACTCGTATTATTACTGGTACTTGAGAAACACCAGCTATTTTTGCTGCACGAAGCCTGCGTTCTCCTGCAATGAGTTCATATTCAGTAAAAATACCAACATCTTCTTTTTCTATTTCTACTCTAGAAACAGTCAAAGGTTGGAGCACACCGTATTGTTTTATAGAGTCTGCCAAATCTTGCAATCGTGCTTCGTCAAAATCTCTCCTTGGTTGAAAAGGATTTGGTTTTATTTTATCAGTATCAATCCAGAAAATTGAATTGGAATATAATGTAGACATTTATATATTCTAGCATAAAAATTAAATTAGAAAAATTGATTTTAAACAAAATTTGGGATAAAATGTGGAAAGTCTGGGCATGTGGCGGAATTGGTTTACGCGAACGACTCAAAATCGTTTGGAGAAATCCATGTGGGTTCGAGTCCCACCATGCCCACTTTTCATTATGACTCAACATAATCTACCTTTAAAAGAATATGAATGGACACCAAAATTAGCTTATGTCGTGGGGTTGATAACTACAGATGGATGCCTTTCTCCGGATGGAAGACATTTGACATTCACTTCTTGTGATAAACAACTCATTGAGACATTTAAGAAAATTTTAAAATTAAAAAATAAAATTGGTAAAACAGAAACACGAGCATTGCGTATACAATTTGGAAACATTCAATTTTATAAATGGCTTTTATCAATAGGATTAACACCCGCTAAATCACATACAATAGACAAAATAATCATACCGAAAGAATTTTTTAGAGATTTTGTTCGTGGACATTTAGATGGTGATGGCAGTATTACAGTATTTATGGATAAATATAATACTTATAAAAATCCAAAATACATTTATAAAAGATTATTTATTAGATTAGTTTCAGCGAGTAAAGAACATATCTTATGGCTTCAAAAAAATATTACTGATAATTTTAAAGTGACAGGTAGAATTCACAAAACAAAAGTGTATCCACCAAGTAAAGTTTCAATCTATATATTAAAATTTATGAAAAAAGAATCACAAAAACTTTTAAAAAAAATTTATTACGAGAAATCAATCCCTTGTTTACATAGAAAAAGATTGATTTGGGTTTCTTTCCCAGATAAAATTAAATAATGACCGCATCATTGTCGAAATTTCAATTGATGTAATAACAATCCAAAGTGGTTCACTGTCCTTGAACGGCTCATTTCCTGCCATTTGAGCCGTTTTGAAAAAAGTTCGCGCAAATGCTAGAATTACTGCACAGTCAAGAGGTCGATTTTATTATTTATATATAAAACAAAATTTATGTCTTTAGAATTTAATAAAGAAAAAAAACAACCTTCAGTAGAAAACTTAGAAGACAAGACATATAGAGAGATGTTAGTGGCTGAAGCAGAAGTAGACAGACTCTTAGAACAAATAATGGTTGTTTCTGGAGATGATGAAGAAAGTATTAAAAAATTTGAGAAATTAAGTCCGTTAATGGATGAAGCTATGAAGAGATCTAGTGAAACTATAGGTGCATGGCATAAAGCAGTAGAAGACGCCTATCTTTTAGAAAAAGGAAAAATCGATAATATGATTGTAGGGTTAAAGGACTAATTAAGTTTCAAATAAAGCAAAGCAAAAACCTCATTTCGAGGTTTTTGCTTTGCTTGACTTGCAATTATATCACATATGATATATTATATTAAATATGAAAAACATATCACAAAAACAAATAGGTCCTTTTATTAAAAGTTTACGAGAAAGGAAAGGTCTGACTCAGGCAAACTTCGCCGAAGCTTTAGACACTTCCCAGAGCGCAGTTGCT
This sequence comes from Patescibacteria group bacterium, assembly GCA_038061035.1. Taxonomy (GTDB): domain Bacteria; phylum Patescibacteriota; class Minisyncoccia; order Phycocordibacterales; family UBA9973; genus UBA9973. The sequence goes on along the minus strand of JBBUAC010000025.1, from coordinate 2,983 downwards.
CGAATGGAGAAAGGTGAGCAAAATTTCAGTACTGATTTGTTAAATAAAATTGGAGATGTGTTAGGGCACAATATTTTATCTTTAAATAACTCAATAGATTTTCAGATAGTCGGAGGCAAGAAATTGCATGGAGAGATAAGTACAAGTTTTTCCAAAAATGGTTCAGTTGGTCTTTTATGTGCTTCATTATTAAATAAAGGAGAAACAACATTACACGGCATAGCACGAATAGAAGAAGTATATAGAGTGATAGAAATATTGGAAAGCATAGGTGTTTCTATAAAATGGATTGCCCAAAATTCAATTAAAATAATACCACCTAAAAAATTTCTTATGGAAAATATCAATGTTCAATCTGCTATCCAAACTCGTTCTATCATAATGTTAATCGGCCCTCTTTCACATATTATTCCTTCTTTTTCAATACCACATGCACAAGGTTGTAAATTAGGCAAAAGAACAATTTCAGCTCATATATATGCATTAGAAGAACTTGGTATAAAAATAAAAACTACAAATACTAGTTACGACATAACAGCAAAGAAATTAAAACCAGCAGACATAGTGATGTATGAGTCCGGAGACACAGCTTGTGAAAATATTTTAATGGCTGCATCAAAAACAAAAGGCATAACAACGATAAGATGTATGAGTGGAAATTACATGGTGCAAGAAATGTGTTTTTTCCTAGAACACCTTGGCGTTAAAATACAAGGCATAGGAACGGGTACTTTGAGAATAGAAGGATTACCAGAAATTAATCAAAACATAGAATATAGCAATAGTGAAGACCCTATCGAATCTATGATGTTTATTTCATCTGCAATTACTACAGATTCACATCTTATCATCAGAAGATGTCCGATTGATTTCTTAACTTTAGAATTATATAAATTAAAAAAAATGAATTTAAAATATAAAGTTCTAAAAAAATATCTTTCTAGAAATGGTAAAACAAATCTTATTGATCTAGAAATATTACCTAGCAAATTAATTGCACCTGAAGACAAAATACATGCAAATCCTTATCCTGGAATAAATATAGACAACCTTCCGTTTTTTGTTCCTATTGCTACAAAAGCCAAAGGCACCACACTCATTCATGATTGGTTTTATGAAAATAGAGCTATCTATGCGACAGAATTAAACAGACTTGGCGCAAATATTACCTTAGCTGATCCACATCGTGTATATATCACAGGGACTACAAATCTAAAATCAGCACAAGTAGTGTGTCCTCCAGCACTCAGGCCTTCTATGGTTATATTGATAGCGATGCTAGCAGCACAAGGGACTTCAATACTTCGCAATGTATATATGATAAATCGTGGATATGAAGATATAGCAAAGCGATTAAATTCCATCGGAGCTGATATAAAAATAATAAAATAACTCTGAATTACGAAACTCGTTGAGGTGTAGCTTATAAAGGGGGTTTGGCGAGTGTCGACGAACCAACTTCAGAACTTTTTAAGCTTCAAAAAGTTCGTACCCTTTATAAGCTACACCGAATAAAGAGTTTTGTAATTCACGATAAATAATAAAAATGTCAAAAGAAAAAAAGAAAATAATTATAATTTTAGGAGCTACGGCGACTGGAAAAAGTAATTTAGCTGTAAAAATAGCCAAAAAACTCGGTGGAGAAATCATCTCTGCTGATTCTAGGCAAGTTTATAAAAGTCTTGATATTGGTACTGGTAAAATTACTAAAAAAGAAATGCGGGGTGTGGAGCATCATCTTTTAGATGTAGTAAGTCCTAAAAAAATATTTACTGTTTCAGAATATCAAAAAATTACAAACTCTGCTATAGCAGAAATTGTAACAAAAGGTAAAATTCCAATTATTTGCGGTGGCACGGGATTTTATATAGATGCAATTACAAAGAATATAATTTTTCCAGAAGTTCCTCCAAATAAAAAATTAAGAAAGATTTTAGAGAAACAGAGTGCAGAAAAACTTTTTAAAACTTTAGAGAAGCTAGACAAATTTAGAGCAAAAGATATTTTAAATAAAAATGAACACAATAATAAAGTGAGACTTATCAGAGCAATAGAAATAGCACAACACTTGGGCAAAGTCCCCCACTTGGAGGCAAGACCTCCAAGTTATGAATTTATTAAAATAGGACTTCAGTTAGAACAAAATACTCTCAAGCAAAAAATAGAAAAAAGGGTAAAAAAAATGTTTGATAAAGGTCTATTAAAAGAAATAGAAAATCTAGAAAAAACTGGAATAGATAAAAAAAGATTTAAAGAATTGGGCTTTGAGTATTTTGAACCTACTTATGAAAAAGTAGTAAATGAAACTATAAAATATTCAAAAAGGCAAAAAACTTATTTTAAAAGAGATAAAGAAATAAATTGGTTTAAACCTACAGAGTATAAAAAAATACTAGCTTTTCTTTCTTCTTATGTTTGGAATAATCATAGGTAAAATAGAAATTAAAATGATTATAATAATAGCCAATGATAAATAATCTTTTATATTAGGAAAAATTCTACCCAAGAAAAAACCAAGCAATGTGACCGTAGAAGACCAAACAAGAGAACTCAAAATATTATATTTAATAAATGATTTATAGTTCATACGAGCTATACCTGCCACTATAGGAGTAAAAGTACGAACTACAGGAATAAAACGTGAAAAAAGAATAGCAAATTTTCCATGTTTTTCAAAAAATATATGAGCTTTATTAATATGTTCTTCTTTTAAGATTTTTCTAAAAAATGGGAAGGTGCGAAGTCTTTCTATATGAGTGCCTATAAAATATCCTATAATACTTCCTAAAATACTACTTATAAAAATAATGGGTATCAAATAATACAATTTTAAATACGTAGTTCCAGCCAAAATACCAGCAGTAAAAAGCAAGCTATCTCCCGGAAGAGCAAAAAAGATACCTGACTCTAAAAAAACAATAGAAGCAATTCCTAAATATCCATAAGTGGCTATTGTTTGCGGAATATCAAAAAGTTCTAACAT
>JBBUAC010000024.1:0-1015 GCA_038061035.1 Patescibacteria group bacterium | reverse complement strand
TAATTCGTAATTTTTAACTGACTGAAGCCATACCTGCACTTATTTCACTTATTTCTCTTGTAATATTTGCTTGTCTTGCTTTATTAAAAACTAAAGTTAAATCATCTATCATCTCCCCTGCTGCATCTCCTGCATTTTTCATAGAAATCATTCTTGAAGATTGTTCAGAGGCATTTGATTCCAAAATCATTTGATATATTTGCATCCTTACTAATTTTTCTGCTAAAGATTCTATTAATATGTCAACATTTCCTTCAAGTAAATAATTACCACCCCCTGCCCCCTCCTTCACAAGGAGGGGAGAAACTTCTTGCGAAAGCAAGGCTTCCGCAGAATTACTGGTTTGATTTATAACTTCTTTTAATTCTTTTTTTGAAATTGGAAGAAGTTGTTTTACTTTTGGTTTTTGTGTTAAAGCTGATACAAAATCTGTATATGCAACATAAACAACTTTATAATCTCCTGTTTTATATTGATTGGTCAAAAGAGTAGATAGTGGTGTAATGTCAGATAAAGAAATTATATCTGGTAATTCTAAAAATGAGGCTATGATATTTTGTCCTATTCGACGCATTGCACTATCTCCTTTTTTCCCTATTGTTATAAATTCTATTTTTTCTTTTCCGAAAGATGGTCTTTCGGAAATAGAATCTAATTCTTTTATTTTTAAAATAGTTTTTTTAATAATTTGCGCATTATAAGCACCACAAAGCCCTTTATTTGAAGTAATGAGCACAATTAATATTTTTTTTGTTTTCGAAATAGTTTTACCATTATTTTTTTCAAAAAATGGATGACTAATGCCATTCTTATCCCCTGGTGTATTATCTAATTTATCCGAAAGTGAAGTTAAAAGATTCCAAGAATAATTTGCATAAAGGCGTGATGCCAAAGTTTTTGATACTGCACGCTTCATCTTTGAAGTAGCCACGAGCTCCATCGCCTTGGTTATCTTCTTTGTGTTCTTCACACTCTTTATTCTTCTTTTAATTTCTTTTGTTCCAGACATAAAATT
>JBBUAC010000023.1:0-37823 GCA_038061035.1 Patescibacteria group bacterium | reverse complement strand
CGGACCTTATATAAAACCACTTCCACCAGTTGGCACAGGGGAAATTTATTGGTAAAAGTTTTAAATTACAAAACTTACAGAAAAGTTTGTATTTCTGTAAGTTTTTTATAAACTAGAAAATAAAACTACACCCAGTGCTACAGATACATTAAGAGATTCTTAGTTATAGCAGGAACCGTCCTTACTACACTATTTTAACTATAGTTACTTTATATGTAGTATCATTAATACTCCGCACTTATCGTATTTTTAATAAAAATTCTATTTTATCTAAACGTTTATTTATATCCTGTTGTTCATTAGAATTATTCTGAATTATTTTAGAATTTACTTCTAAAACTTTGTTCTCTTTATAAATAGTAGAATTAAAATTCCAGCTATCAATCATCATGGTCGCAACCATAAATAAAAGAGTTATAAATCCTAAAGCTAAAACAACAATTACAGAAGTTAATATATAATTAAATGTCTTTTTTATATCTCTTAACTGACCTAAAATTTGCCTTATCCCATGCTGTAATATCTCTTTTCCTTCAAATTGAGGATCCGCTATTTTTATTATATTTTCTGATTGTTTATTTTTATTGTCCATAAATACCAGTTATTACAAGAACTCCATTATCAGTTTGAACTTCAAAAGCTCTTCCTAAAAACTTTGTAAGATCAATTCCGCCAAAAGATACTCCTTCTCCAAATTTAACACCTGGTCCCATTGTGACACCACCAATTCGAACAACTTGGCGAGGTTCTAATGTACCATCTGAATTTCTTATAAAAATTGAATCAAATGCCATTCTTGTCATATGTGTATATTATACTAAAAAAATAACTAATCAACTAAAAATATTATTTATCTATCTCCTTCATTATCTTATTAGTCTCAAATAAAACTTTAATTATTTTCTGATAATGTTCTATTTCATCACTATTTAGTTGTTTTCCTTTTCTATCTTTTAGATATTTTTGTGTAGGTTGATAACCTCCAATATAAAAATTCCAAACAATTTCTGGAACACCTTTAAAATTTTGAGTAGTATTTATATAAACATTACCATTTTCGTATTTTACTTTTTCCACAAAATTACCACCCGCTACAGAATATTTTGTAATAAATCTTTCACAATCTGGGTCAATCATTAAATGCAGATTTCTTAATTTTTCTCCAAGTTTAATTAATCTTTCAAATTCTTTTTTGTCAGTCGGATATGGCACACGAGGAAAATCTATTTTCAAAAATTCTTTATAGGTTTCTCGATATTTAGGTGAATGTAAAACTGCGTATATATAATCCAGAATATTTTCTGGCGTTGTTTCTCCTGCTTCCTCATTTATTTTCTCGCAAATTTCTTTGTTTAAGTTTGGAATCTTTTCTCCTTGTTCTGTATATAAATACAGAGGTAAACTAGAATTTATTTCTCCAGTTTTATTAGAAATGAAAGACGATTCAATTATATTTTTAGAGATACTTAAATGTTGCCATGAATCTCCACTTTTTACTTGCTTACAAACAATTAATCCTAAGTTATCTTTATTTATAAAATTTTGCATTATCTCAAATCTTGGAGAATTAATCCAAACTTCTGATCCTTTTGTATAATACATCCACCTATCATCAAAAGACCTATAAGAAATTAAAGTCGGTTTATCTTCTGATGCTTCTTTTAATTCTTTTAATCTTTCTTCTTTTTTATATTTTCTTCCATCCTTAATATTAAATTCTACATAGGGATTATTTGAATTTAGGATAGATTTCGTTATTTTTTCTAATTCATCCTTTGTGTAAAAAATGGATAATTTATCTATTCCAGTTACAATTCCTGTTGTATTTTTGGGAAACAGCTCAGCGACAGAAAACCCTTTTTTATATTCAGTTTTACCCACTCCTTCAAGAACCCATAAATCTGTATTTTCTGGTAGTTTTGTCCAATCTATTTTATCAATATTTGAAATATCCAATTTTTTAAATTTTTCTGCACGAATTCCATAGAAATCTGCTTTTAAAACTTGTGCCAATTTTTTATTTTTAATGTTAGAATTTTTAATTCCTAAAATTATAGCTACACCGGTTTTAATATCAAAAATATTACCGTCTTTTGATCCATCAGGGCTTATTTCCCCCTTATTACTATTTCCATGTAAATCTAGAATGTAAATTTTGTCAAAAGTGTTTCTCAAGTGCCATCGCATTCCCCGAAATGTAGGGTTATCAATATATCCATGAGCAGTAATCATTCCAATAATTCCCTCCTCATTTTTCTCTATTAGACTTTCAGCAAAGCGAATAAATTTAACATAATCATCATCCAACCAATGTTTTCTTTCTTGAAGTTTTTGTTTGCCTCCTATCTCTACTTTATAAACATTATTGTCGGTATAAATTTTATTTTGAGAAACACCACTATATGGTGGATTCCCAATTACACACATAATGGGGTATTCTGATTTTATCTTTGAAGCACTTTTACTTTCTTGAGCGATACTATCCATTAAACCAAATAAAGTACCTTGATTTGCATAGTCCACCGAAGCTTCAAGTGTATTTGTAAGATATACCCCCAAACGAGTTTTTAATTCCCCAGCCTTTGTGTCCTGAAGTGTCATACCTAATTTCAAATGAGCAATAGTATAAGAAGCCATCATCAGCTCAAAACCATGCAATCTTGGCAAAAGATTATCTTCTACATATGATGGCCAATGACCCTCTTGACCAATAAAATCTTTATAAATATGTTTAATGACTTCATTTAAGAATGTTCCTGTGCCTGTAGCCACATCAAGAATTTGAACTTTGTGATATTCTTTTTGAATCTTAATTGTTTTTCCCTTTTTATCTATTTCTTTTCTTTCTATTTGTATTTTGGTTTTATCAGCCAAACCTTTTAAAAGATTAAATTCACTTTTTAAAATACTATCCACCGCGCGAACAATAAATTGTACTACTGGACGAGGTGTGTAGAAAACTCCCATTTCCATTTTCTTTTTTACATCATATTCACGCAAGAAATCTTCATAAAAATGAATAACTGGATCAGGACTTTCATATACTTCTCCAAACAAACTTTCTTTTTTAAAATACTCATGCATAAGATTATGCACATGGGCATGAGTAAAAACTTCACATAATTCATCAACAATAAATCGTAGTCTTTCTGGAAAAGTATTTCCTGCAATATGGTCAAAGAAAGATCTTAAAAATGGATTTGTTTTTGGTATAAGTTCCCGAGCTTCAATACGGGAAAAATTATTAAGTGTTGTATCATTATATCGAGCTGAAAAAAGACCATAAACTAAAGTCTGCGCATACATATCTGCAAAAGAATTATCGTCAAGACTTGAAATCAAATTCTCTTTCACAACATCCCTTATTTTAAACAATTCTATATAACGCTCTGATTTAGAAAAAAGCATTTCTAATACATTAGACCTAACACGCTTTGCTATTCCTCCCATTATTTTTGCAAGATGTACTCCACTCTTAATTGGTTCTTTATTAGAAGAAACAAAATCTAAAATTGTTTTTATTAAATAATCAGAGTTTTCATTTTTTATTTTTATATATCTTCCGTTTTTATCTATATCTCCGAGAGAAATTTCTTCATTGTATTTCTGCCCATTTCTAAAAAACCTAAAATTAACGTAATCGCTAATTATCAAGTTGCTGTAACCGAAGTATCTATCAGCTTGATCAGATTTTTCAATTTTATCTAAATCTTCCCCAACTTTTTTAACTTCTATATAAAGTAAGGGAACTTTATTTTTAAATATAATAAAATCAGGTTTATTTCCATTTATAGCTCTTTGGTCTTGTTGTGTAAAATAACCTTTTTCTTTTGGAAAAATTTCTTTTAAATAATTTTCAAAAGAAGTCCGATATGAATGTTCAGAGCTGTTTTCATCATAAAAATATTTTTGAATTTCTTGTAAGTAATCTTTCATATAAATCCTATTCTAGCACAAAAATGACTTATTTTTTGATGGATTTATAAATAATAAAAATAATAGAGAAAATTAAAAATAAAATATTTAAAGCTAATGCAACAGTTCCTTTATATATTGGTAAATATACATCTCCCCAATTCCAAGGAACTAATATAATAAAAAATAGATAAATAAAAAAATAGATAAATAAAGTTTTTTTCCAAAAATCAAAAATATCTTTATTTTTAAAAATAAAAGTTAATAAAATTGGTATTGATAATAATACAAAAAAAAGAAGTATCAAAAAAATAAAATCAAATAAATCATAACACTTATAATTTTTTAATTTACATAAAAAATGAGTTACATTATCTACTTCAATTAAAAATAATAATATCAATGATAATATACTTACTATAATTAATTTCTTTCTTGTAAACCACTCAATAATTTTATTCATATAAATATATTATACCTTAATAAATTTAAAAATAATAATACCGACTAAAAACAAAGAAACAATAATTATTGGCAATTTTGCTGAATTATTTGTGTTAAATTCTACCACTGAAGCTTGAAGTGGAAAAACTTCATTTTTTGATTCTACTTCTGTTTTTTGTGGTGTTTTTAAATTATCTTCTATATTTTTTGCAACTTCTATCTTTGGTTTAAAATTATTCTTTTTAATTTTATTATTTACTATATTTATTTCAGAAACTTCTTCTTTTTTCTCTATTTGATTTTTTATTTGCTCTATATTTTCTTCATACACAATATTATCTGTTTTATTATTTTGTGCAATCATAAATATATTTACTGCTCCGGACGCAGATGGATTTTCTTGGGAATTTCCAGAATAAATTATTGATTTAGATGATAATTCTTTTGACTCTTCGTATAATGTTGTCCCATTTAATATAGCTATTAAAGTAATGTCAGTTGTTTTATCTCCATTATTATCAATATTTAATACAGAATCTCCTACTTTGAAATTTGTATCTATTGCTAAAGTAGCTAAAGTATTAGAGTCTGATGGAATACCTTGAAATGAAGCAGACTCTGTTATTTCATTCCCTTCTTGTTTGTCTATATCTAAAGAAAAACTACCTTCAGTATAACCTTGAAGTTTTAATGTATATTCTAATCCATATGAAATAGAAAGAAATTGTACTTCGCCTATTTGTTGATATGTAACATCTGGAATTTCTTCCTTTATTTCTTTTGTAATTGGGTCAATACCTGTATATCTTCCTTCATTATCAATTATTCCAAGGTATAACGGTGAGTGGAGTTGAAAGTGGAGACGAGATTTACTTGATTTAAGATTTAAATTATTGTTTAAAACAATATTTTCTGAATCAATAAACAAAACTTCATCTTTTGTTTTAGATTTAATAAAATCTCTTAAGTTTGGGATTTCTAAAATGTCTTTATGATTATATTTTCTTAATTTACCACGATTAATTTCTTTCAAATCCACCCACCATCTCTCAATGTTTTCTGATGGAGACATAAAAAGAGTACTGGGGACAACAACAGTTCCGTCGCCGTCAATGACTTTTTTAATTTTATAAGAAATTTTTGAACTTGGTCCGCAAATACCATCCTTACATTCTCTAGTAATATATTCTTTGTATTCTATGCTTGCTATAGTTTCCTCTCCCCAACCAGCTATTTGTATAACTTTAGTTTCTGATGATGGTTGCCAATTATCCAATATTTGATGCACGGCTTGTGCTTGATCATATAAAAAAGAGTTACCAATATTTGGATTCCTTGTATCTTCAAATGATGGTTTGTCTCTTTCTTCTTTTCCTAAAATATATGCTTTAAGTTCTGAATAATTATCTATCATTAAATCATATTTAGATATTTCTTTTTTAAATATTTCTTTATCTTGAAACGATATTAGTTTATCTAAAGTAAATGGAATTTGAAGATTGGTAAAATAATTCTCTGAAGGAAGTAAATTATAAATTGTCGGCATATTTTCAGCCAAGTTGCGAGCCATGTCAGCATTCATTACAAATCCCTTGCCAACTTTTACTCCATGAAGCAAACTCACAAATGCTTCTGGTGTTCCAACTTGAGGCACAGCTACAAAAATAATTTTGTCTATTTTTTCATAGAGAGGATTGTTTGTATCTTTTAATTTTTGCATCAATGCTTTAGTCACTAAACCACCATTAGAGTGAGCTAGAATAGTGACCTTGCCTGATTTGGAAGTTTTTTGAAGTTCTTCTAATTTTTTTAAAATAAATGATTCTTCAAAATTTTGAGAATTTGTATATGAAAGATTTTCTTCTAAAACTTTTCCATTTGAAATAATATCTTCTAGCGACAATCTCCAGTCATACGGAATAAAAGCATAGTCCTCTATTATTTTTTCCTCTTCTTTCCACTTCTTTAAATCAGAAATAAAAGATTTATAAATATTAAAAACACCTATCTCGTCTATAATACCCATTTCATTTCCCCCGTCATATTGGGTATCATTTTTAGTAAAAAGGTTGTTAATACTTTTTCCTAGTGCATCAAGCGAAAGCTTTTTTTGTAAATTATCAAATATAGAAACCCATATAGTTTTATCTCCACATTCATTTCCTACAAATACATCATCACAATCAAGTCCTGCTTCATAAAGTTTTGACCCCATCATCCCAGGCAAAAATAAAACATTTGAAAAACAATCAGTGATACAACCTGGAAGTTCTCCTGTAAATATTGCCGACACCTCAAGAGAATTTATAAAATCATCTGCATAAATAATATTTTTTTCTAAATAATTTTTAACAAGTTCGGGAATGTCACTTGTTTCTACAGAAAGAACGCATTTAAAGGTTTGGTTTTTAAGTATTTGTGGCAACGGAGCACCATTTTGAAATTCATCATAATCGGTGGGGCATTCTCCTTCAAAACACGGGGATTTAATTGAGAGATTCCATATATCAATTTCATCATCAGGATTATTTAATTGACCCGTGGCTTGAAAATCAGATAAGTTTTGAGTAAAACCAATTTCTGTTATCTCTTCGTTCTTTGGCTGGAGAGAAAGATATGGGCATAAATTAGGAACAAGATCAATACAATTTCCAAAATCATCATATTCATTTTGATTACAATTAGAAAATGCAGTGATACGATATGACTCATTATTTACACCAGAAGATGGAGCAAAAGAAACTGTGAATTCAGTATCTGAACTCTCAAGTGAACCGAGTGTAATATCCACATTTTGCATATTGATAATAAACTGTGCAAAAAATGCTGATATAAAAATTGATCCAGAAAAGGTGAAAATGACTATAATAATTATAATTACAAATTTCAATGTCTTTTTTAACAAAAGAAACATAATCTTTATATTATACTAGAAAATAAAACTACACCCAGTGCTACAGATACATTAAGAGATTCTTTTTTACCTTTCATTGGTATCTCAACTATAACACTACACTTTGTTAAAATATTTTTTGATATACCTGTAACTTCTGACCCAACAATAAAAACATTTTTATCTTTTAATTTAAAATTTAATTTTTTATAATTCACAGAATTTTTATCTTGCTCTATCCCTATAATATTAAAACCCTGTATTTTAAGTTTTTTTATTAAAGAAAAAAAATTTTTCTTCTGCTCCCATGGCACAAATTCCTCTGCCCCTAGTGCAGACTTTGCTAAATCTTTTCTTTTTCTGCCAAATCTATCAAGTGGTGTCGGAGTGTATCCAGATAAATATATTTTATCTATACCTACAGCGTCACAAGTACGAAACATTGCACCAACATTTTCTATACTTCGTATATTATGAAGTATTACAATATTTTCTTTTAAAAACTTATTTACCATAAGTTTCTAAATAATAATTATCATCATATACATTGTATGCTTTTGTGATAATTCTAAAAGCAAAAAATGAACCTATAATTGTGATAATCAATAAATATACAAGTGGTTTATTTACTGCTAGCATATTTTTATTTTAACATCTTTCTTGATTTTAAAGTATATTTGCTATATATTTAAATTTGTTATTATAATCCGCTCGTAGCTCAGTTGTAGCGGCTTCAATAGATTATTCACGAGATTTGTTCTTTCGGTTAAATAAATATATCCGCTCGTAGCTCAGTCGGTAGAGCAGCTCCCTTTTAAGGAGATGGTCGTAGGTTCGATTCCTACCGAGCGGACAGGAAGTAATGTGTGTTATTTTTATTATTAATTAAATATAAATTTTATGACAGAAAAAGAACCAAAATCAAGAAAGGAAGAAGAAAAAAAATATAATGAAACTGTTTTTCCCCAAAAAAAAGAAAGGTTTTTTTCTGATGATGATAAAGGTTTAGAAGAAGTAAAAAAAATATTTGAAGAATGGAAAGAAGACTTAAAAAAAGCTGTAAAGGATTTAGATAAAAATAAAGATAAAGATAAAGAATAATTTTTTAAAAAATCTCCAATAAAAACTGTTCAAAAACAGATTCCGCATCATATCCATTTTTTCTCGCTTCAGGTAATAAATAAGAAAGTTTGTTTGCTATGTTTTGCAATTCTATTTTAGAATATTTTCTAAAATTTTTCTTTAAAATCATATCTTTTATTTTCCAATGGAGAACTCCTGTAAGCTCTTCCATTCCTACACCTTTGTCTATAGCTTGCCTAAAATAAATCCAAAGGTTTAATTTATCTTTATCTCCAAAAGCATTTGCTAATAAAAAATTATTAAATTTTTCTTTTTTTTCTTTTGATAATTCAAAAATATTTAGTTCTGCTCTTGCTTTTTTAAAATCATCTATTATTGTTTTATCTAGTTTATTTTCTAAAAAAACAAATATATTATTTGATTCACCTAAAAAATTTAATTTTTCCAATATAAAATTTAATATTTCTTCTTTTTCTAAAACATCAGAAAAAATTACTGCACATTTAGAAAAAAACAATCCCTCTCCTGAATAAAAACTCTCAATTTGCTCATTGTCAAAATCTTTTTTATTTATAAAAAAAACCTCTATATTACTATCTAGAGATTCTAAAAATTTCTCATAATTTAAAACTTTCCTTTTTGTATCATCTCCCGCAAATAGATATATCATAATTAAATAATGAATTATAAAACTCGTCGCAGGTATAGTTTTTGAGAGACATTGCACAGGCTGGCGAGCCGAGCATAACAAAAAATCAGCAGATTTTTATGTGCGTCTATCAAAAACTTATACCAAGAAAGAGTTTTGTAATTCATATTATTAAAATCTCACTGTTTTTTTATATTCCATATATGGAGCGCCGTATTTATTTTCAAGAAATTTCTCTTGCTTTTTCACAAGGGTAATTTTTGTAATAATAAAAGAAAACAAACTAAAAACAATTACAAAAAAGGCGTTTAATATAAAACCGAGTCCAAGTGCGAGGAAGAGTAAGCCCCAATGTGTGGGTGTCCTAGTATAGCAATACGGTCCTCGACAAAAATGTTCTTTTGTAACATTTTCTTTTTTTAATAAATCTCTAGAACTTTTCTGTGCCCAAAGAACAATAAGTGTAGCAAGTAATAAGAATATGAAACCAAAAGGTAATGCAAAAGAGTTGTGAAAAATCTTAATAGGAAAAAATAAATCCAAAGAAATACCTATAATTAATATTAAAAAATAAACAATATATGAATGTGCCAATGTATGATGCACAGTATTTGTTTTATTTATCTCATTTTCCATATATATATTATACCATAAGGTATTTATTTTACCTCTCCAAAATTATCTCCAGAACCAGAATACACTGTAAGGGGAATATCATTTTTGTAATGTATATAAGACCTTTCCAGAACTCCTTCCATTGCATTTTTAATTATTTTTTCAGCACTTTCTAATATATCTTCTTTTATTTCATAAACCAATTCATCATGAATTACTAATACGAGATTTGCATCAGACAACAAATTCTCTTTCTTTAGATCTTCATTTGCGTATAAAATCGCAAGCTTTATTATATCCGCCGCTGTACCTTGTATGGGTGCATTTGTGGCAGTACGCTCTGCCATGTTTTTTAAAAATGGAATTCTGGAATTTATATTAGCAAAATATCTTTTTCTGCCAAATAAAGTCTCAGTATATAAATTCTTAGTAGCAAATTCTTTTACATTATTTAAATAATCTGCCACACCAGAAAATTGATTAAAATAATTATCATAAAACTTTTGCGCCTCTGGCCGTGTACCACCTAGACTTTTACGCAAAGAAGACACACCCATACCATAAATAATGCCAAAGTTTATTACCTTAGCAGAGCGACGCATTTCACTGTCTATTTTTTCAAGAGGAACATTAAAAACAAAAGACGCCACCCCAGAGTGAATATCTTTTTTATCACAAAATATTTGTGTCATTTTTTTATCTCCCGAGAGCATAGCTGCAACACGAAGTTCTATTTGACTATAATCAAAAGATGCGAGTTTATAGCCATTTTTTGCAATAAATCCATATCTAATTCTTTTTCCAAGATCGCTTTTAATCGGCAAATTTTGTAAATTTGGGTCTTGTGAAGAAAACCTGCCAGTACTTGTTCCATTTTGTAAAAATTTAGCATGCAATCTTCCATCATCAGAAACCATTTTGGGGATTACATCAATATAAGTAGAAAGTAATTTCTGCAATTCTCTATAATTTATAATCTCAGTAATAATTGGATTTTCTTCTTCTAATTCCTCCAATACAGAAATCTTAGTTGATAAATTACCACTAGCTCCTCTTTTTTTACCAGAACGTATTCCCATTTTTTCAAATAAAACTTCTCCTAATTGTTTTGGTGAGTTTATATTAAACTCTGTTCCTGCTATTTTATATATTTTGAGAGTTAATTTATCCAATTCTTTATGATATTCTTTTGATAAATTTTCAAAATATTTTTTATCTATCAAAATCCCAATATCTTCCATATTTTTTACTATAGGAATAATAGGATATTCTATTTCTTTATAAACCTTATCTAATTTATCATTTTTTAATTTTTCAAAAATATATTCTTTCGCTTCTTCAAAAGAATTTGTTTTAGAAAAAGATAAAATATCTTCTAATTTAGGATTTGTAATTTCGGAATTTATAAGCCACAACGCAATGGCCGTTTCTTGAAACTTCGCAGAATTTACAGAGATATGTTCGGAAGAATCTTCGCTACGACCAGAAAAACCTTGCTCTTCCAAGACAGAATGCGAATTCTGGAGAACATATGTCTGTAAATTCGAATTATTATTTCCAAAAAAATTTTTTAAACGAGTCAATAAGCTTCTAAATTCAAATTTAACAAACATTTCTTCAACTTTTTTTAAATCTGCATTTTCCCAAAAAGTTTTCTCTGGTAATTTAAAATCAACAGGTGCATCTGTTCGTATCTTTGCCAATGTTTTTGAAAATAAAGCTTCTTCTTCGTTATTTTTAAGTAATTCTAAAATTCTTGGAGATATGCCAATATTTTTAAATCGTAATTCGTAATTCTTAGTTCGTAATTGTTTATACATTTCTTCAATAGTTCCAAATTCTATTATCAAGGTCGTTGCTGTTTTCTCTCCTATTCCTTTTATTCCTATGATATTGTCTGATGAATCACCGCGAAGTCCTTTATAATCTGGTAAAAATTCTGGCTTAAAACCAAATCGTTCTATCATTTTTTTTTCATCATATAAAATGGTGTCATTTATTCCCTTTTTTAATGTATATACTTGTACTTTTTTATCATCTACCAATTGCATTGTATCCATATCTCCTGATGCAATGATTATATTTATACTCTTATTATTTTTCATTTTCTTCACGATTGTTCCTAATACATCGTCTGCCTCAAACCCTAACGCATCATAAATGGGTATATCAAATGCTTCAAAAATTTGACGAGAATTTATTAATTGCAAAACTAATGCTTCGTCTGCTTTTGCTCTGCCTTTTTTATATTCTTTATACGCTTCGTGACGAAAAGTTTTTTGTGGTAAATCATAACAAGCTACTATGTAATCTGGCTTCAAATCTGTAATAATTTTCATCAACATAGACGCCAATCCATATAATGCACCAGTTGGCTCTCCTTTTGAAGATAAAAAGTCAGGCAATGCATGATATGCCCGATGGATTATTGCGTGGGCGTCAAGTAAAACTAGTAGTTTTGGTTTTTCTAATTTTTCTTGCATATTATTAAATTATAGCATTTTTAGATAAAAAATTATTACACCTTATTTTAGCAATAAGATACGATCGTATGTTATTGCTATTTAAAAATATGTTTATATTATTTTATTCTAAACTTTCTGTGTCCTTCTTTTGTGCCCGCCTTCGTTCCGCTTCGGCGAGGCAAGTGTTTTATAAATACTTTGTGATATTTTTTTGGCATAGCTTTTTTAATATTTTCTGGCCATTCTATAAAAATTAAATTTTCTGGATTTGAAACAATTTCTTCCCAACCAAGGTGTAATAATTCTTTTTCATTTTTTAATCTGTAGGCGTCGATGTGAAAGAGATTTTTGTATCTATGCCCCCTCTCCCTTCGGGAGAGGGTTGGGGTGAGGGTGTACCGCTTCATTATCACAAATGTCGGACTTTTTACTTTTGTTTTTATTCCTAAATTTTTAGCAATAAATTGAGTAAATGTAGTCTTCCCTGTTCCTAAATCCCCCGACAAGCCGACCACACAAGCAGTGTCAAAGGTTCCCTTTGACATAAGGTGTTTTAAAAAATCTTGCGCAATTTTTTCTGTGTCTTTAGTGTTTTTTGAAACTTTTTGCATTATCTTTCCCATTTTTAAATACTAACATAAAAAACCATACTACTAGTTGTTTACAATTAATTAACAACAGAAGTATTTTTTTACCAACAGATCAACTAACACAAGCTTGTTTGGTTTTGGTTAAAAAGATAAAATAAGATATAATCTATATTATGTCCGACTTTGATGAAGAAAAACAAAATAAACAATTAGACGATTTGCATAAGTTGGAAGAAGAACAATTGGTGAAATTTTTAGCTGAATCAAAATACGATCTTCCTTATGTAAATTTATATAATCTAGGTATAGACAATGAAGCACTTCGAGCTATATCGGAAAACGATGCGCGTAATATGAAAATCGCTCCTTTTAAATTAAGTGGTAAAAATATTTATATTGCACTTCGCTCTCCCACCCCAGAATTAATTTCTAAATTAAAAGATGAAATGGAAAGAAAAAGTTTAGACCCTATTTTTTATATGACATCTATGGGAAGTATAGAAAAAGTATGGGATAGATATAAAGAACTTTCCATGGCAGAAAGTTCAAAGGTCGGAGGACTCGACATAGAAGCCGAAATACTTCGCGATACTGCAAAAAACATAAATCAAATGCAAGACATTTCAAAACTTATTAAAAAAGCATTAGAGGAAAAAAAGGCTCATAAGATTTCTCGTTTACTTGAAATAATATTGGCCGGAGCTATAGCCATAAATGCATCAGATGTGCACATAGAACCAGAAAAGGACAAAGGAAGACTTCGACTTAGATTAGATGGAATTCTTCAAGATGTGGAGTCTTTTGATATTGATACATATAATTTACTCAATTCACGAATAAAACTTCTCTCTGGAATGAAATTAACATCAAAAAAACCTCAAGATGGTCGTTTTAGTATTACAGAAGGTGGTGATGAAATAAGTATTCGTACTTCCCTTATTCCAGGATCATATGGTGAATCTATTGTTATGAGAATATTGGACCCAAAATCTATACAAATAGAATTAAATAGTATAGGAATTGAACCATATCTTTTTTCTATTATAGAAGAAGAAATATCAAAACCCAATGGATTGATTTTAGTAACAGGACCAACAGGAAGTGGAAAAACTACTACTTTATATGCATTCCTAAAAAAAATATATTCTCCAGATATAAATATCATAACCATTGAAGACCCTGTTGAATATCGTTTAGAAGGGATAACACAAACCCAAACAGAAGCGAGGAGAGATTATGGATTTCTGGATGGATTACGTGCTGCGTTGCGTCAAGACCCAGATGTAATTATGGTAGGAGAAATTCGTGACGCTGAAACAGCAAAAGTTGCGATACAATCAGCTTTGACTGGGCACTTGGTTTTTTCCACATTACACACAAATAACGCAGCTGGTGTTATACCACGATTAATAGACCTTAGTATTAATCCTAAAATAATGGTCTCAGCATTGTCATTGTCTATCGCTCAAAGATTAGTACGTAAGCTTTGCGTATATTGTAAAATAGAAAAAGAAGCAGATGAAAAAGAAATGGATGTAATAAAATTAATTATAAAAGGAGTGGAAGAAGAAGGAAAAAATCTTGAAAAATACAATATAAATAAAAATACTGTGGAAAATTCTTTGAAATTATTTATGCACATTGGTTGTGAAAAATGTAATATGACTGGATATAAAGGCAGAATTGGAATTTTTGAAGCAATAAAAACCGACGAGGCTATTGAAAAAATAATATCAGAAAATCCAAGTGAGCGTGAAATAAAAAAAGTGGCAAAAACACAAGGAATACTTTCTATGAGACAAGATGGTGTGGTAAAAATATTAAACGGTATTACTTCTTTTGAAGAAGTACAAAGCGTGGTTGATTTATTTGAGGAATAATTAATAAAAATTATGGATCCAGAAAATTTTAAAGAATTTAAAAAAAATAAAAATAATCACTTTAGAGTAGCTATATTTGGAAGTTCAAAAATAGAAGAAGAAGATGACACTTATAGGAGAGTGAAGCATTTGGCCGCTATGCTTGGAGAAAGAGGAATAGATGTCTTGACAGGTGGCGGACCAGGACTAATGAAGGCGGCAAATGAAGGGCATGTCATAGGCACCACCATAAGTGGAAGTAATGCATATTCTGTAGGAATAGGAATTAACTTACCTTGGAACCAAAAATTCAATGAAGGCGTTGAGTACAGAAAAAAACTTAATATTTTTTCCCGAAGATTAGATGAGTTTATGCTTTTATCAAATGCAGTTATTGTAGAGCCCGGCGGACTTGGAACTCTTCTTGAGTTATTTTATACTTGGCAATTAGTCCAGGTGCATCATATATGTGATATTCCTATAATACTAATAGGAGATGAGTGGGAAGGACTTCTTCGTTGGATAAAAGATGAACTTTTGGCTAAAGAATATTTAAAAGAAGATGATTATAAGTTGGCTTTTTATGTAAAAAATTCAAACGAAGTGCTGGAAATCATAGATGAAGCTTATAATGATTTTAAAAAAGGTGGTAAAAATTTTTGTTTAAATTATGAAAAATATAAAATAAAATGAAGTTCCGCCTCTTCGGCGGATGTGCCGTAGAGGCACAAAAAAAGCATTAATCTCTAAACAATCCTTTTAGGGCTAAGCCCAGAAAGTAATAAATTTTTGAAGGATAGACCCAGTATTTTAAAAAAAACCAGAGCGTCCTACGCAAATATATATAACCGATGGCTGATTGCTTAGAGATTAATGCCTTCTCTCTTTTAATTATACCTATATAAAAGAACAAGCAAATGTTATAATGTGGATACTGTTGATAACATAGCTTTTATAATGTAGCATATATTAGAAACAATGTCAAGTAAACAAAACAAAAAAAATCAAAATGGTGTTGGTGATACCTACTTAGATCAAACCCTTCGTCCTACTAAATGGGATGAATATGTTGGCCAAAAACACATAAAAGACAATGTTAAAATACTTCTTTTGGCAGCCAAGGAGCGTGGGCATATTCCTGAACACATACTTTTTTATGGGCCACCTGGATTAGGAAAAACAACATTAGCGCACCTTATAGCAAATGAAACAGGAAGACAAATGAAAATAACTTCAGGACCTGCTATTGAAAAAGTAGGTGACCTCGCATCTATTCTCACAAATCTCTCAAGTGGTAATATTTTATTTATAGATGAAATTCATAGATTAAATAAAATGGTTGAAGAAATATTGTATCCAGCAATGGAATCCGGTGTATTGGATATCATAATAGGAAAAGGTCCTTCTGCCAGAACAATACAACTCGATCTTCCACCTTTTACACTAATAGCTGCGACGACTCGTGTAGCATTGGTCTCATCCCCTCTTCGTTCGCGATTCTCAGGTGGAGTTTTTCGTTTAGAATTTTATTCAAATGAAGAAATTGGAAAAATAATACAAAGATCAAGTAAATTGCTTGAAACAAAATTAGAAGAAGATGCACTAGAAGAAATAGCAAAAAGAAGTAGGTTTACTCCTCGTATGGCAAATTATTTTTTAAAAAGAGTACGAGATTTTGCACAAGTACATAAAAAGAATTTAGACAAAAAAACAGTAGGAGAAGCACTTACTATGCTCGCTATTGATGAAATTGGTTTAAATTCTTCAGACAGAAAATTTTTAGAAATACTTATTGAAAAATTTAACGGTGGCCCTGTTGGTTTAAAAACAATTAGTGCCGCAACTTCAGAAGAAGAAGCAACCATAGAAGAAGTGACAGAACCATATTTAATACAACTCGGTCTTTTGGAGCGTACACCTCGTGGACGTATGGCTACACAAAAAGCATATGAGCATTTGGGATTTGATCTTCCGGAAAACTAAAACATTTTTTAATAAAGAAGACTATGATACTGCTATCTATAGCAGTTATTGACATATAATATCATTTGTATATACTCTAAGTATGAAGTATTTTGATTGGAATATTGAAAAAAATGATAAACTCAAAGCAGAACGAAATGTAGGATTTGAAGAAGTTGTCCTAGCAATCCAAAATGGTAGTACGATTGAGATATCTGATCATCCAAACAAGACAAGATATCCTTCACAAAGCGTCCTTATTGTCGAGATAAGAGAATACGCTTATATTGTTCCTTTTGTAGAAGACGACGAAAAAATATTTTTGAAAACAATTATCCCAAGCAGAAAAATGACGAAAAAATTTATTATTAATAAAAAGAAAAAATAATATGAAATACTATGAACTAACAAAAGAAGAAGAAGAAATATTAAGCGCGATTGAAAATGACAAAATGATTACTAGGCCAAAAAGTGAATTAAAAAGATTCCAGTCAATTGCTAAATCCACACTCGACAAAACCAAAAATATCAATATCCGCCTATCTTTGCGTGACCTTGCGAAGCTTAAAGTCCGCGCAGTAGAAAAAGGTATACCATATCAGACACTTGTGACCTCAGTTCTTCATCAATACACCGACCAATAACCCCGCTTCCCGAACTCACCGCCCGCGAACGCATTGCTACAAATAAAGCCTATGAACATTTAGGAATTGAAAAAGATTAATTATAAAGTTAAAAATTATAAAAAGAAAAACTAAAAAAGTTATCCACATAATTGGATTTACAATTGCTTTTTTAGGCATATAATAATAAGTATGCTTATAAAAAGATGGTTAAAAAATAAAATAATTGAATCTTTAAATGACCCGAGAATTACCATACTCTATGGAGCTAGACAAGTTGGCAAAACAACACTTGTAAAAGAAATTATCAAAGAACACAATGGTCTTTACCTTTCGTGTGATGAACCTGATATTCGTGAAGCTTTTTCAAATAAAACCTCTTCTGCAATGAAAGCTTTTATAAAAAATGCTACTTTTGTAGTACTTGATGAAGCCCAAAGAGTGGAAAATATCGGTCTTTCTTTAAAACTTCTTCACGACACTTATCCAGAAATAAAAATAATAGCTACAGGTTCTTCTTCTTTTGAGTTGGCAAATAAAATTTTAGAACCTTTAACTGGTAGGAATATACCATTTATGCTTTATCCAATTTCATATCAAGAATACTCAAACACTGTTGGTGAATTGGAATCTAAGAGACTTTTAGAACAAAGAATATTGTATGGAATGTATCCTGGAATCATCTCTTCAACAAACCCCTCTTTTGATTTAAAAATTATTGCAAATGATTATCTTTTTAGAGATATTTTAAAAATAGATACAGTTAGAAAGCCAATTATTTTAGAAAAATTAGTTAGATTACTTGCTTTACAATCAGGTAACCAAGTTTCGTATAATGAGATAGCTCAAAAATTGGAAGTTAGCAGACAAACAATTATGCAATATATAAAAATATTAGAACAAGCATTTATAATATTTAGACTTCCGCCACTTTCTAAAAACAAACGTAATGAAGTTACTAGATTTGAAAAAATATTCTTTTATGATACTGGAATAAAAAATGCTCTTCTTGATAATTTTAATTCTTTAGACAAAAGACATGATAAGGGGTCTTTGTTTGAAAACTTTTTTATAAGTGAAAGAATAAAACAATATCAAAAATCAGGTAACCATACTCGTCCATATTTTTGGCGAACCAAAGATGGCAGTGAGATTGATTTAGTAGAAGAAACATATGAAAAATTAGAAGCTTTTGAATGTAAGTGGAGTGAAACTTCAATCAAAACCCGTGCCTGGAAAAATGCATATCCAGATACTCCTGTCACTTTGATAACTTCAAAAAACATAACAGATATATTAAACACTTAAATAAAAAATTCACAGCGCCTAAGCCGCTGTCTAGGCACTGTTTATATTTTTATTTTTAAGCTCATTAATAAATTCTTGACCTTTTTGAGTTAAGGGATAATTTGTTTTGGTACCTAAATAAATAAAAATAGTACTTATTAAAGATAATACAAAACCAGGAAATAGTAATATTATATAAAAGGTATCTTCTAATAAGATAGACATACCTATACCAAAAACTATTAGTAATAAACCTATAAAAAAAATACCCATAATCACATCCCCAAAATAAGGTGTGTTAAGTGGTAAGGGTAAATCTATATTTAAATATCCCCGAAGAACCAATTGATGTAATGCTTCTTTATGAAGTTTTTTGTAATGTTTTTTATTTCTACGATTATATTTAATTCTTTCATTAAAACTAAACTCTTTTCCGAGAAATACAGATTTATCACCCCCTAAAAACAATTCAAGTAAAATTCGATCAAGATTTCTATCAGCTTCATAATAATTTATATTTCTAATTACTTTAACTCTTACAACTTTATTTTAGTTACCTTCATTACTTTCATCAGAAATAGTCAAAAAACCTCTGTTTGATAAATCCACAAGACCATCAAGTAAATCTTTATTATCTATTTCTCTACTAAAAAGTATTCCTGTGCATACGGGTTGAAAATCTTTATTAGGTTGCATATTTTAAGTATATCAAATTTATAAAAGAATAAACAATTACTATATTATCTTTATTATACTATTCGTTAATAAATTCCTTAAATGAATTTGTTGTTATTTTTTATTGCGTTATGATACAATACAAATATGACTACATTGATTATACCTCAAAAAATTAAAAAAGAAATTAAACAAGTTTCAATCAGTTTGGGTATTTCAACAAATGATTTAATACTCAATTCAGTTCTCTATTATATGAAAAGAATTAAAGACCGCATCGATTTGAAATACGAGATGGATTCTTGGGAACTTACTGGTGTGGAAGATTTATCTAAAAATGTCTGGTCATAATCGTTGGTCGCAAATAAAACATAAAAAAGGAATTACTGATGCTAAAAAAAGTAAGATTTTTTCTAAATTAGTAAAATATATATCTGTGGAAGCTAGGCTCTCAGGTGGTAAAGATTCTCCAGGACTTCGTAGTGCTATAGAAAAAGCAAAAAAAGTAAATATGCCGAAAGAGATTATTGAAAGAGCGGTGAAAAAAGCAACATATTCTAATGTAAGTATGGAAAATATAATGTATGAAGCCTATGGGCCAGGAGGAGTGGGTGTAATAATAGAAACTCTTACAGACAATAAAAACAGAACTGCTCAAGATGTAAAACATATATTAGTTGAAAATGGTACAGCCTTGGCTGGTATAGGATCCGTAGTTTGGGCTTTTCAAAAAGAAATATCACCTGAAGGACTTGTGTGGATACCACAAACAACCACCTCCCCGACTGATGAAGAATTAGTATTGCTCGAAAAACTAGTAGATGACTTAGAAAACAACGATGATGTGCAAGATGTATTTACTAATGCGGAATAAAAACAAATTAGTAATTATCAATTACGAATTAAAAATTAAATTCGTAATTCGTAATTTTTAATTTATAATTCTTATTATGAGAATTTTAGGAATAGATCCAGGTTATGAAAGACTTGGTATAGCAATTTTAGAAAAAACTTCTGGAAAAGAAAAAGTTGTTTTTTCTGAATGTTTTAAAACTTCGGCTAAATTAAAATTTGAAGAAAGAATATTTTTAATTGGCATAGAAATAAAAAATATAATAAAAAAATACAAACCAGAAATACTCGCTATTGAAACTTTATTTTTAAATACAAATCAGAAAACAGCAATGCGTGTAGCAGAGGTGAGAGGTGTGATAATATACGAAGGAATTTCTTCTCAGCTAAAAATTTTTGAAGTATCTCCACTTCAAATAAAAATAGCGATTACTGGTTATGGTAGAGCAGATAAAAAACAAATATTAAAAATGGTAGAAAAATTAGTTGATTTAAATTACGATAAAAAACAACAAGAAAGTCAAAAAAACGATGATGAACTAGACGCGATAGCTATAGCATTAACTGCTTTTGCATATATAAAAAAATATTAATATAAGTTATCCACATATTTTATTGCCAAGACTTTTATATTTTGATACAAAAGAATATATTTTTAAAAATGGTTTTTAAAATGGTCGTTTTTAAAAATTAAAATCTATTATTAATTAATATTATAGATAAAAAAATGAGTTACGATGATGAAGATGAAGATGTTTCTGGTTTTGGTGTTGGAGTAGAAGATGAAGACGATGAATTATTATTAGATGACGATGATGGTATAAATAATAGTTTTAAATTTGAAGAAGAAGAGGAAGACCCAGACAACAGGTTTCATTAAAAAATAAAAAAAACGGACGCCTTGCTTCCGTTTTTTTTATTTAAATTAGATTATTTTAACAAATCTTCTCTTCCCTATTTTTAAATGCATACCGTGTTTTGTTATAATATTTATGTTATTTAATTTCTCATTTGTATCTAAGTCTGTAATAGCACCTTCTTCTATCAACCTCCTGAAATCCCCTTTTGAAAAAACAATTTTTTCTTTAATTAAAACATCCACCAATGTTTCGTTTTTATTTATTTTAATTTCTATCATTTCTTCTGGAATTTCTTTTTTTTGAAAAGTTTTTACAAAATTCTCTTCTGCTTTTTTGGCTTCTTTTTCTCCGTGATAAATTTTAACTATTTCATAAGCAAGTTTCATTTTTACATCTCTAGGATTTTCGCTTTTTGGAATTTCTGTTTCTTTTATATCTGTACAAAGTAAAAAATATTTAGAAATTAATTCATCTTTTATAGACATAATTTTCCCAAACATATCTTTTGGTTCATCAACGATTGTAATAATATTATCCCAAGAAGTGGACATTTTTCTTCCGTCAACACCTTCAAGCATTTTAACTGTCAAAATATCTTGTTCTGGCATATTGTAATGTTTTTGAATAATCCTACCTGCTTTTAAATTAAAAAGTTGGTCAAAACCCCCAATCTCAACATCTGACTTTGTGGCGACAGAATCATATCCTTGCATAAGCGGATATAAAAATTCACGAAGAGAAATTTCTTCGTTTTTTTCTATTCTATCTTTAAAATTTCTTCTAGCAGACATTTGTTGTAAAGAAAAACTTTCTGATAATTCAGCTATCTCTTTAAAATTTAATTTTTTAAGCCATTTACTATTATATTTAATTTCTGCTTTTTTTAAATCAATAATCATACCAAGTTGTTTTGTATAATATTTCATATTTTGTTTTATTTCTTTTTCTGTAAGCATTGGACGTTTTTCAAGCTTGTCTGATGGGTCTCCTATGGTCGCTGTAAAATCACCAACAATTAAAATAACCTTATGCCCTAGGTCTTGAAATTGTCGTAATTTTCTAAGTGGTATTGCTCTCCCTAAATGTATTTTAGGACCAGTTGGGTCAATACCAAATTTCACACGAAGAATTTTTCCAGAAAGAAGTTTTTTCTTTAAATTTTCTTTAATAAAAATATCTTCTATTCCTATATCTAAAATCTCATCTATTTTTTTCTCATCTATAACAACTTTCATAAAATGAATTATAACATAATGTTTGGTATAATAAGAAATATGAAAAAAGGTACAAAAAAAATGAGGTTTTTCAAAAATATATTTTTATTTGGAGCAAGTGTTTTTATACTTGTGTTTGGAATAGGTGTTATTTGGGTTTCTTCTTTTAAGATTCCAGATTTTAATTCATTTGACAATAGAAAGGTTGTAAATTCTACTAAAATATATGATCGTACTGGTGAGATATTGCTTTATGATATTCACCAAGATGTAAAAAGAACAAATATTCCATTTATAGATATGGGGGTAAATATTAAAAACGCAACAGTTGCAGTAGAAGATTCTAATTTTTATAATCACCAAGGAATAAGAATAAGGTCAATAGTTCGTGCTGTTTTATCTAATTTTTTCAGTATAGGAAAAACACAAGGTGGTTCTACTATTACACAACAATTAGTAAAAAATACATTACTTAATTCCAAAAAAACATTAGTAAGAAAAGTAAAAGAGTGGGTTTTAGCGATAAAAATAGACAATTCTATACCTAAAGAAAAAATTCTAGAATTATATTTAAATGAAGTTCCTTATGGTGGTGTTGTTTATGGAATAGAAGAAGCATCTAAAACATATTTTAATAAATCTGCAAAAAATCTTTCTTTAGTTGAATCTGCTTATTTAGCGGCAATCCCACAATCTCCAACTTTTCTTTCTCCTTATGGAAAAAATATAGATAAATTAGAAGAAAGAAAGAATTTTATACTTTTTAGAATGAAAGAACTTAATTTTATAACAAAAGAAGAATATGAATTAGCAAAAAATGAAATTGTGCCTTTTGTACCACAAGAAGTTAAGGGAATAAAAGCTCCTCATTTTGTTTTTTTTATAAAAGATTATCTTGAGGAAAAATATGGCGCTGAAACAGTTGAAAAAGGAGGGTTAAAAGTAACAACAACATTGGATTACACATTACAAGAAATTGGAGAAAAAATTACAAAAGAAGGTGCTTTAGAAAATGAAAAAACAATGAATGGTAAAAATGCTGCAGTTGTGGCAATAAACCCAAAAACAGGACAGATTTTAACAATGATAGGTTCAAGAGATTATTTTGATAAAGAAATAGATGGAAATTATAATGTAACCACAGCACTAAGGCAACCAGGCTCCTCTTTTAAGCCTTTTATTTACGCTACGGCCTTCAACAAAGGCTTTACACCAGACACAGTGCTGTTTGACCTGCCTACAGAATTTCAAATGACTTGTAACGCTTATGGAAAGGCACTTCCTGGATATAGTCAAAGTAATTGTTATATGCCACAAAATTATGATGGAAAACACAGGGGTCCTATGACACTTCGTGAAGCATTAGCACAATCAATCAACATACCTGCTGTAAAATTATTTTATCTATCTGGACTTTCTGATTCATTTAAAACATCTGAGAGTATGGGTATTAGCACATTAACAAATGTAAGTAGGTATGGTTTAACTCTTGTTATTGGAGGTGGTGAAGTTACTTTACTTGATATGACTTCAGCTTATGGTGTTTTTGCAAACAATGGTATTAGAAATAAATATACTGGGATTTTGAAAGTTGAAAATTCAGAAGGAAAAATTTTAGAAGAATTTAGTTTAAATGAAAAAGAAATTTTACCTAAAAATACAGCATTAACTATTTCAGACATATTATCAGACAATAAAAGCCGAACTCCTACTTTTGGTGCAAATTCTCAATTATTAATTTCTGGTTATGATGTTGCTGTTAAAACTGGAACAACAAATAACAATAAAGATGCTTGGACTATAGGATATACATCATCTATTACTATCGGTGTGTGGGCTGGAAACAATGACAATAAACCAATGAAAAAAGGTGGTGGCTCTGTTGCTGGTCCTATTTGGAATAAATTTATAAAAGAAGCTTTAAAAAATTTACCAAATGAAAAATTTGAAAAACCAAACCTAGAAGTTGATAAACAAAAAATAAAACCTGTTCTTAGAGGTAGTTGGCAAGGAAATGAAAGTTTTATAATAGACAAAATATCAGGAAAATTAGCTACAGAAAATACACCACTTGAAACTAGACAGGAAAAAATAATAACAAATGTACGTAGTATTTTATACTGGGTTGATAAAAAAAATATATTAGACCCCACACCAGAGGGTGGCGTGAATGATCCACAATTTAGTCATTGGGATATACCTATACAAAATTGGTGGGCACAAAACAGTGGAAGATACAATACCACCACATGGTCTCAAAAACCAAATGATTATGACAATATACACACAGACTACAATAAACCTATTGTTTCTATTGTTGAACCAAATATTGAAAACATTTACCCAGTAAACCAAAAAATAGAATTACTTATTGAGAGTCGTGGTGTGTATTCACTTTCAAAAATAGATATTTTTATAAATGATGTTTTTGTGGGAACATCTAATAATCCAATAAACTTCTCTTTTACACCAGGAGAGCTTGATAATTTAAAAAACACTAATGAAATTAAAATAATATCTTACGATACTCTTTATAATCGTAGTGAATTTATTTCTACTTTTAATGTTTCTTTTAATTAATTTATCTTATTTGATTTAGTGTTTTTTTATTTAAAATTTTCTCTAAACTTAGAAAAATTTCTTCTTTTTTGAGAAAAATTTCGTTTTTATAAATAGGCTTAATGTTTAAATAAACAATATTGTTTTTTATTTCTATGTCTTTGGGTTTTATTTGTATTCCAATAATTTGATTTAAAACATTTATAATTGAGTTTTTTTTAACTTCTTCAGATAAAAGTAGTTTGTTAAAATTAAGTAATAAATCTTTAATTTCTATCATAAATAATTATCTATTCATTGGCATTATTAAATAAATAAAAGATGTATCAGAAACAGGAGAAATAACCATAGGGCGAGATGTCTCATTTAATTTTATAGAAATACTGTCTGTTGTAATAGAAGGAAAACAATCAAGAAAATATTTATAGTTAAAGCCGAGTGTTATATCTTCACCATTTATTACTCCATCTAAATATGTTTTATTTTCCCCTATATCGTTATTTGCAGAAGAAAGTTCAAATATTTTTTCTTTTATATTAATCGATAAATTTAATTGATTAAATTTATCAGAAAAAATATTTGATAATTTTAATGCATTCAATAAATCTTGTTTTAATAATATTGCTTCAGTTTTAAAATCTTTTGGAATAATTTGTGTATAATCTGGAAAAACACCGTCAATAACCCTTGATGTTAAATAAATATCTCCTGAGGAAAATGATATTTGATTTTTATTAAAACATATTTTCATATTTCCAGAATTTTCTCCAAATACTCTTAGTATTTCAGGTATGTTTTTAAAAGGTATAAGTATTCCAGCTATATCTATAATTCCTTTTACTTTAATCTTCTTCTCGGCTAATCTAAAAGAATCTGTTGAAACAAATATTAAATATTCTTCTTTTGAATACATATAAACACTAGATATTTCAGCTTTTATACTAGAAGGAGAAGCACTATAATAAACTGATTTTATTCCTTCTGTTATTTTTTTTATTTCTATTTCAAAATTCTCCCCTGTTACACTTGGTATTGTTGGAAAATCTTCATATGGTTGACCTTTTAATTTTATTTTACTTTTCTTGGTTTTAATTAATAAATTACCATCGATGTCTTCTAAGTAAATATTCTCATTCTGAATTATATTAGAGAAAGTACTAGCTAATACTTGACCTGATATTGCAAGTATTCCTTCTTTTTCAATTTTAGCTGGTATTTCAACTTCAATACCTAGACTTAAATTCATAGCACGAAGTTTTAATGATTTCCCTGATGCAATTAAAAGTATTGAACTTAAAACAGGTAGTGTTAAATTCTTACCAGTTATTCTTTCTACTTGAGAAATAGCATTTTTAATTTTTTCAATTCCACATTCTAATTTCATATGTTTATATTTTATATATTTAATCTATTAATACTATTATAACTGTTAATAAGTGGATAAGGTGATAGAATCCTTTATTTATAATACTTATTTTGATAATTTATTTTTAATTTAACCATAATAACTTTTGATTTTTTATTATTAAATAAAAAATAAAAAATAAATTTAAAACATTATACTTTTTTATTAACAAAATTCTTTTCAATTATCAACAACTATTCCTATTAATTAATAATTATCTTAACAACTTATCAACAACTATTTAAACATAATTCGTATCTGTTCTAATTCTTGTAATAACTGAGAATCAACTTTTAAATCTCTTTGTATTTTTAAATAAGAATGTATTACAGTTGTGTGGTCTTTTCCCCCTAATTTTTGTCCGATTAATGGATAAGATACATTAAAATCCTCTCTCAATATATACATTACCATTTGTCTTGCTTTAACTATCTCTTTTCTTCTTGTTTTTTCATAAATAGAAGGTTCTTCTAAGTTATAATAATCACTTACTATTTTTACAACGTCTTTTATAGCAACACTTTTTTTAGGTTTAATGTTATTTTTTAATGTATTTTTAACATCAAGTAAAGATAATGGTTTGTTTTTTAATTTATATTGGCAAACAATACTATTTAAACTCCCCTCTAATTCTCTTATATTACCCCTTATACTAGAGGCTATGTATTCTATTATTTCTTTTTCTAATTCAATATCATGTTCTCTTAGTTTTACTTTTAATATTGCAAGACGAGACTCATATTCTGGCTCAGAAACATCAACTATCATTCCTTGAGCAAACCTAGACCTTAAACGATCTGCTAGTTCTGGTATGTAATTGGGGTGTTTATCAGAAGAAAATATAATTTGTTTATTGTTTTCATAAAAAGTATTAAATGTATGAAAAAGTTCTTCTTGTATTTTTTCCATTTTACCAATAAATTGAATATCATCTATTATTAAAAGGTCATATTTACGATATTTTTCTTTAAAAGAGTTTGCCTTATTATTTTGTAGAGAATTTACAAAATCAGTAGCAAATTTCTCAAGTGTAATATAGTGAACTTTTTTATTTTCATATTTTTCTTTTATTGAGTTTCCAACAGCTTGTATTAAATGGGTTTTACCAAGCCCTGTGCTTCCATATACAAAGAATGGGTTATATTTAGTACCAGGAGACTCTATGATAGCCTGAGACGCAGCATAAGCTAATTCATTAAAAGACCCAACAATAAAAGAATTAAAACGATATCTAGGGTTTAAGTTGTCTTCTGGGTTTATATATAAATCTCTCAACGGTAATTCTTTATTTATATAAGGTTCTTTTTTAAAATCAATTTCTTTTTGTACTTCTTCTATTTTTATTATGATATATTCCACAGCACGCATATTTTCATATTCTAGTGCTATTGTTTTGGTTATTAATTTGTGATATTTATTTTTAAGCCAATCTCTAACAAATTCATTTGGTACACCAACATAAACAACACCCATCTCCTCTTTTAATATTGATGTATTTTTAAACCAAGTACTAAAATTTGCTTTTGATATACCTATCTCTATTTCATCCAAACATTTTTTCCAAAGTAGTTTTATATCCATGTTCTTTTAATTATACATACTTAATTTTTTATTGAGAGTTTTATTTTCTTAATAAGTCTGTTGATAACTTGTTAATAATACCACAAAATAGTTTAGTATTTTTTGACTTAAAACACAAATAATGTATACTACAAATATGTCACAAACATATCAACCTAAAAAAAGAAAAAGAGCCAGAGCACATGGTTTTTTAGTAAGATCTAGAACTAAAACAGGCAAAAAAGTACTTGTAAAAAGAAGGAGAAAAGGAAGAAAAAAGCTTTCAGTGTAAGAATTACGAATTATACTTTAATTCGTAATTCTTAATTGATAATTTTTAATTAATTTTATGCTTCCTAAAATAAACAGAGTTGATCGTAAGCAAATACAACAAATATTTAAATTTGGAAGTATTATTCATTCACCAAACCTTACTTTTAGATATTTAAAGGATAAAAATATTAAAAATTACAAAATATCCTTTATTGTTCCTAAAACAGTTAGTAAAAGTGCTGTCCAAAGAAATTCTTTACGAAGGCGTGGTTATATAGCATTAGAAAAAAATATTCACTTACTCTCTTTTCCAATTATTGGTGTTTTTATATTTAAAAAACAAAACATAGAAAATCTTGAAAATGAAATCAAAAATATTATTAAAAAAATTTAGTATAAAATTAATTAATTTTTATCAAAAAAGATTAAGTTATTTAAAGAAACCAAGCTGTGTTTTTTATCCTACTTGTTCAGAATATATGAAAATTTCTATTGAAAAATATGGAGCTTTTAAGGGATTTGGTTTGGGTTTTTTCCGCATCCTTCGTTGCCATCCGTGGCAAAAAAATCATATTGATCCACTAAAGTAATTAAAAATTTCAAATTACGAATTACGAATTAAAAAATAAATTTGAAATTCAAAATTCATAATTTGTAATTGAATCTATTTTCATATAGAATAAGAAAATGTTTAGTTATATTTGGAATACTTTCTTATATGAGCCACTACTTAATGCTTTGGCTTTTTTAGTTTCAATTATCCCTGGTGGAGATATCGGTATTGCTGTTATATTTCTCACTATTTTGGTTAAAGTGTTGTTATTTCCCCTCTCAGGTGCTTCTATTAAAAGTCAGGCTAAAATGAATTTACTTGCTCCAGAATTAAATAAGATTAAAAAAGGTGGATCAAATAAAGAAGAACAAGCAAAACAAACCTTTGAGCTTTATAAAAAACACAAAACAAACCCTTTTTCTGGTTGTCTTTTGGTCTTAATACAAATTCCTTTTATATTCGCGCTTTATTATGTTTTCTTTAAAGGATTAAATTTTGATGGTAGTTTACTTTACTCTTTTATTAAAACACCAGAGAAAATTAATACAATTTTCTTGGGATTAATAGATATAAGTCAAAAAAGTTTAGTTTTAGCTGTTTTGGCTGGCGTGTCTCAGTTTTTTCAAGCACATTATATGCCAAAACCTCCCGCACAAGACGGATCTAAACCCGGTTCATTCCAAGAAAGTTTTGCCAAAAGTATGCAAGTACAAATGAAATATGTATTCCCTTTTGTGGTTACTTTTATCGCTTATAGTATATCTGGAGCTGTTGCATTATATTGGATTGTTAGTAATATGTTTACAATTGGGCAACAAATTTATTTTAATAAAAAAAAACACAACAACAATAGATATAAAAACAAACATCAAAACAGTTGCTTTTATTGAAAAATAAAAATAATACAAAATGCAAAAACAAGAAATAGAAAACTTAATAAAGGAATTAATTGAAAAAACCACAACAGTTTTTGATGAGATTCTTGTAAAAGAAGATGAAAAAGAAAATCAAATAAAAACAACATGGTTTGAAATCACAACAAAAGAACCACATTTTTTCTTAAATCGTGAAGGTGAAGCTCTTTTCGCATTAAATCACATTGCTCGCAGAATGATAGAAAATAAAATATTTTCAAAAAACAAAGATAGTGAATTAATTCCCAATACAGACAACAAAATCCCATTCGAAAACGTAAATATTATTATTGATATGAATGGTTTTCAGAAAAAAAGAATAGAAAATGTTCATGCAATAGTGCATATGATGGCGGAACGAGCTCGTTATTTTAAATCAAATATAGAGATTGACCCAATGCCGGCTTACGAACGGAGAATAGTACATGAATTTCTTTCTAATGCTACAGATTTAAAAACCGAATCCGAAGGATACGGTCGTTCTCGTAGGGTAATAATTAAATACATAGGAAACAATTAAAAATTACGAATTACGAATTACGAATTATGAATTTAAATTCGTAATTCGTAATTGAAAATTTGTAATTATTCCAACGTTAGTCCCCAAAGATAAGAATCTTTTTTATTTATAAAAAATAAAAAGTCTTCATTTTGGTCTAACATAAGTCTAACTCCATCTATTTCTTCTTCTGAATTAAATATTATTTTAGCATTTCCTTGTGAGACATCAATTCTCCAAATATCATCTGAAAAAGACACTTCCCCGCGATACCAAGAATCTGGATATGAAAAAGAATTATCAATCAATTTAGGCACAGCACAATAAATAACATCACTAGATATTCCCCAAACACATTTTTCAGGTAAACTTTTTACACCCAAGGTTTGAGCTTCTCCCGTTTCTATATCGTAGATATTTAAAGAAACAGTGTCATTGCTATATAAAACTAACTTTCCATTTGGACTTGTAAGTGTTGTCAGCCCCCTTATTCCACCTAATATTCTTTTTAAACCAATAGACGAATTGTTTGGATTAATTATATACATAAATCCTGGTACAAAAGACGCAGATTTTGTGGTAATTGTAATTGTATTTTCATTTGGCCATTGTGTGAGCCACTCTGTATATTTAGAATCAAAAATTTGTTTCTTATTATCTCCATTAGAGAAAGCTGTTGTGCCAACCACGCCCTCTTTCCAATTAAATAAATAAAACATTTTTGTTGTGTTAGGAGAAATACTCATATCTATTATATTTTCAGGTAAAAAAGATCCACTTATATTATTTTCAACTACAGAATCATTTCCTAATATTTCTTTTGGTAATGAACCAGAATAAGTAATAATTGTTTCTCCACTTAAAAGAGGTGAACTTTTAAGATATCGCGATATCACTGTGTTTCCATTATTGCCAAAATAAGCTTCATAAATACCTTCTATTTCCATATTAGAAAATTTACGCTCATTTATTTGGTCTGTAAAAGTCTGATAAATATTACCAGTAGCTTTATCTACATACCTCAAAGCAGGAACAAACTCAGTGAGTGGAGCTATCGGAGTAACCTTTTTTTCACTTGGAGGCAAGACCTCCAAGTTGGCCTTCAAGTTGTTTTGTTCTATTTCTTTTGGATTTGCAATTTCTTTAAATCTTTCTTTCATAAAAACAGTAAAACCAGCGACGGGCATACTTGAGATCTTAAACAAATTCCCTTCTTGAATATCTATTGTTGTTTCTTCGTTTTCTTCTGAAATATCGGTTACCGGCGTTGAATCATCCTCCACTTCTTTTGTTTTTATTTTTCCAAAATTAAAAAAATTAGATACAAAATTTTCTCCTTCAGTTTTTGTGTTTGTATTTATTGTGTCTGTAGATTTGTTAAAATAAAAATACCACAAAACACCAGTGGTTAGAATTATGAGAACTATTATAAATAATATTGTATTTCTTTTTGACATAAAAGTTATTATTTATTATACACTAAAAATTATTTTCTAGTAAAATACCTCTTTGACCAAAAGGAAGAGCTTTTTAAAATAGTCTTGACTTTTTTAAAATATCGTATAAAATAGTCATATATGAAAAATATACAAAGAAAAGTAAAAGAAAACGTATTGTCTGATTTAAAAAAGAAAATGGTATTTATTGTGGGTCCAAGACAAGTAGGTAAGACATGGCTAGCCAAGGAAATAATGAAATCATACAAGAATCCACTTTATTTGAATTACGATAATATTGAACATAAAGAGGTTATGAAAAATTACAACTGGTTGCCAGATGTAGATCTGCTTGTTTTTGATGAAATCCATAAAATGCCTAAATGGAAAACACACCTAAAGGGAATTTTTGATACAAAAAAGGACGATTTACATATTTTGATTACAGGTAGTGCTAGTATGAACGCACACAGACATGCAGGAGATTCTATGGCTGGTAGATTTAGACTACATCATTTGATGCCTTTTACTTTAGCTGAATTACAAAATGTGTATAAAGAAGTGTCATTAGACACCTTATTAGAAAGAAGTGGTTTTCCTGAACCACTTTTGGCAGAAGATACAAATATAGCAGATCATTGGAGAGGTGTATATATAGATATTCTGCTTAGACAAGACGTGCTTGATTTTGAAGAAATAGATAAAGTGAATACTGTGAGATTGATTTATGATTTACTAAAAACGAAAGTCGGCTCCCCTATCTCTTATAGTGCTATCGCACGAGATGTTGGTATTTCTAGTGTTACAGTCAAGAAATATATAGCTATATTAGAAGCATTATATATTGTATTTATCATAAAACCATACACTCACAAAATAAACCGCTCTATTTTAAAAGAACCAAAGATTTACTTTTTTGATTATGGTGTAATTAATAATGAAGGGGTACGATTTGAGAATCTAGTCGCCCTAGCTTTATATAAACACACAGTCATAAAAACAGATAAAACAGGGAAAAAGCACAGTCTCGGTTTTTTAAAGACTAAAGAAAATAAAGAAGTTGACTTTGCTGTATATAATGAGGAAAATATTGTGGATCAAATAGTGGAAGTGAAACTTAGTGATAATAAGGTTTCGGATACGTTGAGCTATTTTGCCCAAAAATATAAATTAAAAGGAATCCAAGTCGTAAAAAATTTGAGATTAGAAAGGATAGTAAATGGAATAGAAATAAGGGAAGCAGAAAAGTACTTGAAAAAATTAGAGGAAAATTAATAAGATAAGATTTCTTTTTGACATAAATTATTTTTTTATAATAAAGATATTTTAATATATTAATAATTTAAAAGCTATATATATTATACACTAAAAATTATTTATATATTGTGAATTACAAAACTTTATATTTAAAATGTTTCACCGTGTGATCCCAAATTATTAAGTTTTAGATAGTTACCCTCTATTTTATAAATAAGTAAGATGTCTGGGGCTATATGGCATTCTCTAAATTCTACTAACTTTCCTTTCAGTTGATGGTCTCGATATTTGTTCGGCAATAGCTTTTCCCCTCTTAGAAAATTAAGAACTTCTGTAAGTTTTTCTAACGGAAACTTTCCAGAACGCGTATATCTTTTAAACGAACGTTTGTATGATGATGTATAGTGAACAACAAGCATATTTTAGTTCATTAGTTTAGCATAAAGATTTGTTATAGAATTATGTCCTTTTGATTTACCATTTTTTATATTACGACTCAATTGTTTGTCCTCATTAAGAATTCTGTTTTCAAACTCTTTTGTATATCCGTTTACAGTTCTAGGCTTGAAAGGAAGTCCTTTTTCAAGGATAGATTGATTCATAAATAATTTAACAGCAGAAGATAAATCCAACCCCATTTTTGCAAAAGTTTTTTGAGCCTCACTCTTTATTTTACTATCTATTCGCACCGTCATTATTGTATTCATAATATGAGTGTATTACATTGGCTATACAAAGTCAATAGTTATATTTTTTATCCTCCATCAGTTGACCAATGCCAAGGTTCAGCAGCATAATTTTTAAGTCCAAATTTACTTGCATTGTTTTTTAACCAAACAAAACATTTATTGTCTTGAGATCCAATCAACACCCCATCACATAAAAAATCAATAGCTTTACCACTTTCATGTCTTGATGTACCAGGACGGGCTGTTGGTGGTTGACATTGTTTATTTGGTTTTTCATATATATTATATTGTGTATTTCCACCACAATTATTTATTCTTTTTTGTATTTGTCCTTCTTTTGAAACAGCACCCCATCCTGATAATTTAATTGAACTAAGAGCTGCGGTATTAATTAATTTCTCAACATTAGTAGCAATACTTTTACACACATAAATAACGGTTTTTGGGGTAAAAGACGTTTCTACTTTTTTTATGCCTTCTGTACAATTACCAGCGATTGTTCCTTCTGGTATATTATAAGAAACTCCCTTTGACGCTTCAGAATAAGTTTCTCTGTCTTCTTCTAATACTGTAACCCTCGCTTCTGGCAATTGGTCTAAACAAACATTTAGTAAATTAGGATTTATTGTGTTTAATATAAGAAATGCAGTTAATGCAATTAAAAGTCCTAATATTGCATTTGTTATTCTCTCAATACCTGCTTTTTTAGAAGACACAAGCTCGCTTGTCATATATTCTATTCCTCCTATAACTATCATTACCATAGCGAGAACTGCAGAAAAACCTATTAATATTTTTACTAATATGTTTAAATATCTCCCTAGTGCGCACGGTTCTTTGCTATCAAATGTTCCTAAACCAGGAAGCTTTGCAAGTGGTGTGTATGTTGTGTCAGTTTCTTTTTTTTGTTCTAATGCATTATCAGGGGTTAGTTTTAATTCAGTTTGAACATCTTCTAATGTTTTGTTTGTGTTTTCTGGTGTAAATTTTGTTGCGTCATTATCTAGTGCGGTTGGCAACGGCACCACTTCTTTTGTTGTTGGATTTTTGGTTGTGGTAGGTGTTTTTTTTGAAGTATCTATTTGATTTTGATCAAAATCATTATTATCAAAAATACTTTGCGCAAAGGTTGTATTGGAAAAAACAAAAGGTAAAACAAAAAAACTTATCATTATTACACTTATTAAAATTTTTGAAAAAGTTTTTTGCATTTTTATTTTTTCATTTCATAAATTTATGATTTTTAAAAAGTTAACATTTATTTTTTTATATCAACTTATTATATCATTGTTTTTTATAAAATCTTGATAATTTTTTTGACTAATTATTTTTACCACACTTTCTTTATAAGTATTTTGGAATAAATACAATGATTTACTAGACCTTTCTGTATATTTACATTCAAAAGCTGTGAGTATTCCATCTTTTTCTTCTATATAATCTACTTCTTCTTGTAAATAGTTTTGCCAGAAATATTTATTAGTAAAAATAAAATTATTTGATAAATATTTTATTCTTTCCATTATAAAATAATTTTCAAAAAGTGCACCTATATCATTGCGTAAGTTTAGGGCTTTGTGGTCTTTAATAATACTATTACGGATACCTATATCTATAAAATATACCTTATAACCCTTTTTTCTTTCATTACTAGGATTTCTTGAATATGGATAAATACGAATTAATACAAACATTTTCTCTAATAAATCTATATACCTCTCAACTGTTTTTGGAGTTGTTTTTATTTCATCAGCCAAGTTTTGCACACTAATAACAGTACCGATGCGGTATGCTAATTGCAATACGATATCTTGTAGAACTTTTGGCTTTTTTATTTGTTCAAGAGTAAATATATCTTTATATAAAGTATTGTTTTGTAAAATTTCAAGCTGTTCTGTAGCATCTTGTATAGATTCCGATATACCAGGGTACCAGCCAAATCTCATACGAAAACCCCCTTGGTCTTGTTTTGTAAAGTTATTTTTTGAAGCTATTTCTTCATAAGATAGTGGATAAAGCATATACTCAAACGCTCTACCCGTTAATGGTTCACGAATTTTGTTTGCTAGATCAAAAGAGCTTGAACCAGTAGCTATTATTTGTATAT
The DNA here is from genome assembly GCA_038061035.1 of Patescibacteria group bacterium. Classification (GTDB taxonomy): domain Bacteria; phylum Patescibacteriota; class Minisyncoccia; order Phycocordibacterales; family UBA9973; genus UBA9973. The sequence continues at coordinate 2,585 of JBBUAC010000023.1, read as the reverse complement.
CTGGATAAGTATCAACAAAAACCTTTAAAATTACTCCAATATTTTCTATCAATTGAGCTTCATCTATAATTACTAATTTTGCATTTCCAAAATTTTGTTTTAAAATTGCTGGTTCTGGACCTATAATTAAAGCTCTTCTTGATGGGATATCGCAGGAAATATATAATTTTTCGCCATTAAATTCTTCTAGTAATTCTTTAACTAATGTTGTTTTGCCAACTTGTCTAGGACCATATAAAATAATGATTTTTTTCTTAAATAAATGGTTTTTTATAGATTTTTTAATAATTCTTATATACACAGTACAGTTATTCTATAGAAAAACAAGACTGAAGTCAAGTTTTTATTAAAAACTTACGATTATTTCTTTTACTGCTTCTTGGAATAAGGTCTTTATATTACTCACAACTATTTTTATTTTTGTTCTACCACCCTTCCCCTCTTCTCCTTTTACTCTTATTTCATTTTTAGGAGTTGGTGTATTTATTTTAGAATTTCCTACTTCCCAATTCCAAGTCAGATTTGAGGAAGAAAGATTTTTGGGTGAAAAGAAATAAGGTATAGCGATGATAGTTTCTCCATTAGTCCCTACAGTAAAATCATTATTCAATGCATTTTGATTTTGCACACCAAGCAGTGGATCTTTTTTATAAAAAAGTATTTTTGGCTGTGTTGTTTGTAAGTTTATACTTCCAGCAAGTTTTGTATTTCCAGAAATATCTGACACAGTGACTTCAATTTTATTTATAATATCTAAATAACTGTTTTTAAATGAAAAAGAACTTTTTCCCCAACCAGAAGAATTTGTTTGACCATTATTATCTTTTTTCCAAGCATAAGATAAATTGTTTGGATTTATTTGTCCACTTTGCGATATTATAGAAGGTATTGCTACTATTTTAAATTTTCCTTCTCTTGCAACCAATGCTTTTCCTCTGTAAAAAGGAGGAACATAAGAGTCTGTCGCTTCCCAAAGCATATCTATGTTTCCAGAAGGTATAATAATGGTTTTATCTATACTTTGTCTATTTGTTGTTTCTATATTAACATTTAAAATAGTTTCAAGACCTAGGTCATTTATTGTAAAAGAAATTGTTTTTTTACCTATACCCCTTCCTATCTCTTCATTATTTAGTGACCAAGAGATATTTGCTTTATTTAAATCAATTACATAACTAGACAAACTAGCAGTTACATTTTCTTTAGCACTTGGATATTCTGGGGAAATAGATAATGTGACATCGGTATCTTGCACTTGAGCAAAAGTATAAAATGGTGAAAGAGTAAAAACCGAGATCAAACTGAGTATAAGTATTAAAATTAAATTTATTTTTCTCATTACCTTGATTATAGCATTTTTAACTAGCGCCTAGAGCCTAAGGCCTAGCGCCTAGTGTTTACTTCTGCTTTCTCTAAATCCTCTTTTGCTTTTTTGATTGATAATATTTGTGAAGGGTCAGATGTTATTATTTGGTCTTCTGTATAAGAAGCTACCACTTTTATAGCCACATGTTTTAAGCCCGCAAAAAATATCCCCTCTCCCACACCAGACTCCAATAATAAATATTTTTCTTCATCTGTTAAATTAAATGTTTTTTGCAAAACATCTATTGTTGATGGCGATTGTTTTAAAAGAAGTTGAATAGATGAGTTTGTGACTATAGGAATGCCATATGGAGATTTCATAAAGTCTGCTGCGTCTTGAGTGATTGTAGCAAGCCCTAAATAATATTTTCTACCTCTTTTTGCCATAGAATATAAAAATGAAGCAGTGTCTTCGGATTTCATCATCCACCACGCTTCATCCACCACCAACAGGCGCTTTTTTAAGTTTTTGCGTATAGTGTTCCAAATATAATGCATTACTATATACATAGCTATTGGCTTTAATTCGTCTTCCATATCTCGCACAGAAAAAACAATAAATTTTTTATTAATATCAACATTGGATGGTTTGTTTATAAAAGTTGACCAAGATCCTTTTGTAAATTTAGCGAGCCGAGTCACTATCGAATCAGATCCATCCATACCACCTAATACCATTTCAAAATCTGACAAAAGAGGAGGTTCAATATTTGAAAAATCAGAATCAGGTGTAATGTCTTTTATTGCATAAGTTTCTGTAATAGCACGATCCACAATAGAATCCTCTTCTGGTGTGAGGCCTCCTAACATTAATCTAAAAAGTCCTACCAAGTTTATCGTATTTGAACGGAGGACATCTTCTGCTGTTTCATCTTCTCTTGGTATTGGTAAATCAAATGGATTTATGTGGTGATCTGATGAAAGAGAAATATTAAAATATCTTCCACCTACAGCTTCTGATAAATATTCATATTCTCTTTCTGGATCTATAACTATAACATCAATATCAAACATTAAAGACCTTAAAATTTCTAATTTTGTGGCATAACTTTTTCCAGAACCTGACTTTGCGAAGGTAACCGAATTATAATTTTCTAATGAGAATCTATCAAAAATCACCAAAGAAGAATTGTGTCTATTTATTCCATAAAGTATTCCTTTGTCTGAAGTGAGGTCAAAAGAAACAAATGGAAAAATAGAAGAAAGTGGTTCGGAATTTA
>JBBUAC010000022.1:4406-9354 GCA_038061035.1 Patescibacteria group bacterium | reverse complement strand
CTCTTCGAACCAAAAGTTGGCTTTCAGCTGCATCTTTCCAAAATACAAATCGTGTCTTGATTGAAAATGCTATTAAGGGTGGGGAAGATTCTTTGCGAGGTTTGAAAGAAAATGTTATTGTCGGACGACTTATTCCAGCAGGAACTGGATTTAAATCAAATGAAAAATTACGAATTACGAATTAAAAATTTTTAATTCGTAATTCGTAATTAATAATTTATAGATATGAATTCTCCTGTCTCACAAATTAAAGAGAGACTAACGATAGAAGAAGTAGTCTCTTCTTATATAAAATTAGAACGTGTAGGTTCAAATTTGAAAGCAAAGTGTCCTTTTCACAACGAAAAAACACCTTCCTTTTTTATTTCACCAGATAGAGGGAGTTATTATTGTTTTGGTTGTCAAGCTAAAGGTGACATTTTTACTTTTGTGGAAGAATTTGAAGGACTTGATTTTAAAGGAGCATTAAAATTGTTAGCAGATAAAGCAGGTATTTTATTAGAAGGATATAATCAAAAAGAAGAAAGTGTAAAGGAAAAATTATATAAAGTAATGGAAGAGGCTACTTTATTTTTTGAAGATAATTTAAAAAATAATAAAGAGGCAAAAAATTATCTTCTTTTAAGAGGTTTAAAAGACGAAACAATAAAAAGTTTTAGAATTGGTTTTATTTTAAATGATTGGCGTATTTTATATTCTCATTTACAAAAAAAAGGTTTTTCTGATTTTGAAATAGAAAAAGCTGGACTTGTAAAAAAAACAGAAAAGGGTATGTATGATAGATTTCGTGGAAGAATAATGTTTCCAATAGCTGATTCTAGTGGCAGAATTATAGCTTTTTCTGGAAGAATTTTTATAGATGACCCTTCGACAAGCTCAGGGCAGGTAGTAAGTCAAGCAAAGTATTTAAATAGCCCTGATACAATAATTTTCAACAAATCATATGTTCTTTATGGATTAGACAAAGCAAAAGAAGCAATTCGTAAAAATAATTTTTCTATTTTAGTAGAAGGCCAAATGGATTTGATTCTTTCACATCAAGCAGGATGGAAAAACACTATCGCTACTTCGGGTACGGCATTATCAGATGCTACGGTTTCTAAAGAAAATGCAATATCAAATTTAGGGCTTGTTCGTCGTTTGTCACCAAATATTGTTCTTGCTTTTGACGGAGATAAGGCCGGTATTAGTGCTACAGAAAGGGCAGGTAAAATAGCCTTGTCTTTAGGCATGGATGTGAAGGTGGCTTTAATGCCAGTTGATACGGACCCAGCAGATTTAATTTTGAAAGAAGGAAATGAAGCTTGGAAAAAAGCTATTCGTGAAGCAAAACATTTAATCGAATTTCTTCAAAATAAAATTTTAGAAAATTTTCAAAATGATATACGTAAAGCTGGACGAGAAATTAAGGAAAAAATTTTACCATTTGTAAATTCTTTATCGAGTTCTATTGAAAAATCTTATTTTTTGAAAAAAATAAGTGACGTTTCAAATATACCGATAAATGCACTAGAAGATGATTTGAAAAAAATAGAAGAAACTTCAAAATATGAACAAAATGAAATACGACAATTAGAAGAAGTTGCAAATCAAATGTTTAGAAAAGATTATATTCTTAGACGATTACTCGGTATTGTCCTTTGGCAACAGACATTAATAGCTATTCCAGACGCCCAACGTCTGGAATCCAGACGCCCAACGTCTGTTGATATAGATGAATTATTGAAAGAGATTGGAGAAATTTTAAATATTAAAGTAGAAAAATTGCTTCAAGATGTAGAGAATGAAAAGGAAGATTTAATTTTTGAAGCAGAGGTTTTTTATAATAAAAATACTTCTATTGAAAAAGAAATACAAGAATTATTTGGAAATTTAAAAGAAGAATATTATAAAGAAGAATTGTCTAATAAAATGCGAGAATTAAATATTGCAGAAGAGAAGCAAGATTCTATTTTGTCAGCTGTCATTTTAAAAGAATGTCAAATTATAAATAATAAAATAGAAGATTTAAAAAATAGTCGTTTATCGTCTAGTCCACGATTTATAAAAAAATAGAAAAGTCAAAAATATATGATAAAGAAAAAAATAAAAACTGTAAGTAGTGGAAAAAAAATAAATAAAATTAAAAAAACAAAAGTATCAAAAATTAAATCTAAAATATCAAAAAAGAAGAAAATAATAAAATTAAAAAAGAAAAATAACAAAGTAAAAACAAAAATTACAAAAAAGAAAAGTCTTAAAAAGAATTTTAAAATTAAAAATAATAAAAAAGTTTTTTCTAAAAAGTCAATATTAAAAGAAAAAAAATTGACAGGTATAGCAAAAAAGGTAGAAGAATTTACAAGACGTAGTGATGAGCTTATAGAAAAAGGCAGAAAAAGAGGATTTGTTACTTATGATGAAATATTGAAAAGTTTTCCTAATGTTGAGAATAATATTTTATTATTAGATGAACTTTATGAAAAATTAAGTGTTTCAGGTATTGATGTATTGGAGGGAGGTAATTTGTTGAATTTAGATAATGATACGGATGATAAAAATTTAATTAAGTCCACAATACATGATTCTATACAAATGTATCTTAAGGAAATAGGTCAATATCCGCTTATTCATGCAAGTGAAGAAAAAGATCTTGCAAAACGCATAGAGCAAGGTGATATGGAGGCGAAGAATTTATTGGCGCGTGCAAATTTACGTTTAGTTGTTTCAATAGCAAAGAAATATGTTGGTAGAAGTTCAAATTTAGGTTTACTTGATCTTATTCAAGAGGGGAATTTAGGATTATTTAAAGCAGTAGAAAAATTTGACTGGACTAAAGGATATAAATTTTCAACTTATGCTACATGGTGGATTCGTCAATCCATAACTCGTGCACTTGCTGATCAATCTAGGACTATTCGTATACCAGTGCATATGGTGGAGACTATTTCAAAATATAAACAAGTTCATAGAAGATTGAGTCAAGACTTGGGACGAGAACCTTTGGCTGAAGAGATAGCTACTGAGATGGGTTTGCCAGTAGAGAAAATTCATATTATTGAAAAGATCAACCAAGAAACTATTTCATTAGAACAACCAGTGGGAGATGATGATGATAAATCAACACTTGAGAATTTCATTTCAGATGATAAGATTTTACGCCCAGACCAAGAATCATCTCGTAGAATTTTGTCAGATCAAATTCGTGAAGTTCTAGAAGAGCTTAATCCAAAAGAAAGAAAAATACTTGAAATGCGTTATGGACTTGTTGATGGTATTTCTCACACACTAGAGAGAGTAGGAGAGGAATTTGGTGTCACACGTGAACGTATTCGTCAAATAGAAGCGAAGGTTCATGAAAAACTTCGCGGGCATGAAAAAATTTCTCGCCTTAAAGGATATTTTGAGTAAAATATAAAAACACAAGGCAAGACCTTGTATTTTTGTGTTTATATTAGTTGAATACTATTCCAATAATTTGTTGATTTTTTCTTGCACAATATTGAAAGGTTGCGCACCTTGTATTATATCAACGACTTTACCATTTTTTAATATAAAGCTTGTTGGAGTTCCTTCTACGCCCATTATTTCTCCGTCTGTCATATCAGTTTCAACTTTTTCTTTAAATTTTTGATCTGACAAACAAAGTTCAAAAGAAGGCATATCAAGATTTAATTCTTTTGCTATATTATAAAGTTCCTCATCTTCTAATCCATCATTTGAAGGAGTGATTTCAAAAAGAATATTTATATATTTCCAAAACATCTCATCTCCACCTTGGTCCCAGGCACATTCAGTGGCTAAAGACTCACGAAATGCTTTTTGATGTAATTGTGTAATTGGATAATGTTTGTATACCCACGCCACATTGGCGCCATTTTCTTTTATTATATTATTCATTGTAAGATGAAAATTTTTACAATATGGACATTCAGTATCCGAATATTCAATTATTATTATTTCTGCATTTGGATTTCCTAATATATGTTCATTTCTTATAATAGCATTGTCATTTACATTGACAGGTTTTTCCTCTATTTTATTTTGAGAAAGAAAAAATATTAATGCTATAAAAATACCTATTATAATCACTGAACCAAATACTTTATTTTTATTTTCGTCTTTATTATTTTCCATATTATTAAATATTTTACATTGGAATATAGATATTAGCAATTAATATTTGCTAGTATAAAATCTTTTGTATATTTTATTAATTACTAATATCTTTTATTATAGCATTTTTTACATATTATGATATGATGTATATATTAGCTTGTTTATTAGATAAATAGGCTTATTTGTTTAATTTTTATATGATATCCATCTTTAGTGTAATATTTTATATACTGCTTTTTTTATCTGTGTATATACAGATGTTTTTTCTTATTACTTTTATAGAAAATAGAAAAAAAATAATTAATAGAAAAAATACAATAATATTAAATTCATATCCTGAAGTCACTATTATTGTGCCTGGTTTTAATGAAGAAAATACTATTGAAAAAACTGTAAAATCACTTTTGCAATTAAATTATCCCAAAGATAAATTAAAGATTTTTTTAATTGATGACGGGTCAACTGATAAAACACTTGATATTATGAATAAGTTTATTGTATATCCAAATATAAAAGTTTTTCATCAAAAAAATGGAGGTAAACACACAGCACTTAATTTTGGTTTAGAAAATACAGATTCTCCATTTGTTGGTTGCTTAGATGCTGATTCTATGGTTCACGAAGAATCTCTTGTTCGTATTATGAGTTATTTTGAAAATAATCCAAATATAATGGCTACAGCTCCTTCTATTATAGTAACTTCACCAAAAGGAATTATTCAAAATGCCCAAAAAGCTGAATATTATATGTCTGTTTATGTTAAAAAAATGCTTGGTTTTTTAGGTGGTATTCACGTAACCCCTGGACCTTTTACTATTTTTCGTAAAAAAGTTTTTGATGATTTAGGCCC
>JBBUAC010000022.1:0-4306 GCA_038061035.1 Patescibacteria group bacterium | reverse complement strand
ACAGTACCAGCTGGAATTATTTCTATATTTGCTGCAAGTTATTTATTTGGTAAAACACTTTATGAAATAGTGAATTTTTTATTTTCAAAAATTGTGGAATATAAAACAGCTGGTTTTTTTGCGGGATCTAAAATACCGACAATAGATTTCTTTTTTGTAAATACACAATCTTTTGTTTTATATGTTACTATTGTTCTTTACTTTTTAGTTATATTATCAATCGTCTTAGGGCGTAAAATTTCACAAGATAAATGGGGTTTATCAATGGATATGATATACTTCTTTTTTATATATAGTGTGATTGCTCCCTTTTGGCTTATGAATGCAGTTTATAATACTATCAGGTCTAAAAGACCTGCTTGGAGATAAAAATTTATGAACCCAAACCCAATTGATTGGAAAAAATATTTAATTGTATTTTTATTTACGCTAGGTCTTTTTTTCAGTGCTTCTTATTTGAGTAATTATTTTAATAGTAAAAAAATTGGTCAATTAAAATTAATTCAAGATAAAATTGCAATTGATATACTTTCTTCTGAGACACAATTTTCTCTTTTATCTGAACTCTCTTGTAAGAATGTATCGACTTCTTCTGTATTAGGAAGTGAGCTTGGTGAATTAGGGCGTAAATTAGAATGGGGACAAGAGAACTTGGGGAAAAGTGATGAAGTGATGTATCTAAGAAAATATTATTCCTTACTTCAAATTAAAGATTATCTTTTAATGAAGAAAATATCTTCTCGTTGTGGTGTAAAATCTGCTTTCATTCTTTATTTTTATACTACTATAGAAAATTGTAGCGAATGCGAAAGGGAAGGTGTAGTTCTCTCAAGATTGCGAGATAAATATCCAGAGTTGAGAGTGTATTCTTTTGATTACAGCACTGACTTATCAGCAGTAAAAGCTATGCTTCAAATTTATAAAATAGAAGATACAAAATTGCCAGCACTTGTGATAGATGATGACGTATTGACAGGTTTTCATTCAATAGAAGAAGTTGAATCAAAAATAAAAGAATCTTTTAAACTTCAAGAAATAAAATCTGAAACGGAGCCTAAAATAAAATCCGAATAAAACAATATTTTTTGAGCCGGCACGAGGATTCGAACCCCGGACATCCACTTTACAAAAGTGGCGCTCTACCAACTGAGCTATGCCGGCTTATTTTATTTTTATAAAACCATCATTCACTATTTTATCTATATAATCATGCCTCTTTAATTTCTTCAACCTACATTCAATATATCTAGCCCTTTCTAATGTATCAAACTTTTGTGAAAAAACCAACTTCAGACCCTTCATTCTGTTAGTTGAAGGAGTGTGACCTTGTTTGTGTTGCTGTAATCTTTTCTCAACATTGGTCGTGCTCCCAATGTAATAATGTCCTTTTTCGTTTTGTAATATATAAACGTATCCCATTTTCTACCAAAGCCGACGTTTCAGTCGGCTCCCCGACCTCCGACCCCATAGTCGGAGCGTCGGGGCTGAGCTATGCCGACATAAATTTTTAATTTTTAGAATTTTCTTCTTCTATTTTACTTTTAATTCTTTTAATTTTATTTTTATATTCACTTATTTTTTTTAAAAAATTACTTGCTTCACCATTGTTTTGATTTTTACTTTTTTTACCTGATATAGATTCTATTTTAGAAAGTATTTTTACCTTTAATTTTTTATATATATACTTTACAAAATTTAAAGATTTTATATAAATTTTAATAATATATACAAATAATAAATAACCATATTTTCTTAGATTTCTACTTAAGAATAACCTCGTTTCCTTGAAGTTTGGAACTTCAAATATAAACTCTTTTGCAATTATAGTATTATTATTAGCCCCCATTTTATTTAATAGAATTAATTTTCTACTAATCATGAGAGTTATACTAAAAAGTGATATAAAGAATAATATTAAAAATAAAGACATATTGTTTATTTATATACTGTAGCATTTTACTTCTATGATCTCTGCTTTTGCATTATCTAAAAGTTTTTCTATAGTTAATTCTCCATCTTTTATAAATGGTTGATCCAATAAAGTTTTTTCTTTGAAATAAGTCGCGATTTTACCATCTAGTATTTTTTTCTTTATACTGTCTTCTTTATTTATTTTTATTACTTCTTTTTCAAAAACCTCAGTTATTGTTTTTAATGTTTCTTCATCAATTTCTTCTCTTTTAATGTATTCTGGCTTCATCGCTACTATATGCATAGCTATTTCTTTAGCTAAAGCTTCGTCACCTCCTTTTAAAGATACGATAACAGCACTTTTATTGTTGTGTACATAACTTCCTAAAACATCACCTAATACTTCATAGACATCACCTAATACTATATTTTCTCCAGTTTTTTGAATTACAGGATTTATAATATTGTTTATTTCTTCTTTTGTTTTTTCTATTCCACTATCAAATATTTTATTTGTTAAATTCTCTAGAAGTTTAACAAAATCTTCATTTTTAGCGACAAAATCAGTTTCGCAATGTAGTGCTACCAATACAGCTTTTCCTTTATTTGTTTTTATCATTACAGCACCGTCTTTAGCTATTCTATCTGCTTTTTTTAGAGCAATTTCTGAACTTGTTTTTTTTAAAATAGCGAGAGCTTTTTTCATATCACCCTCAGCCTCCTCTAATGCACGTTTGCATTGCATTACTGAGATACCAGTTGTATCTCGCAATTCTTTTACTAATTCTGTTGTGACAATTTCTGACATATTGTTTTATATTTTCTTTTCAATTTCATTTGTTGGATTTAAATCCACTCCTTGTTTATATGCTTCTTTTATCATTTTTGTGAAAAATGAAATAGAAGGAATGCCTGTATCATTTCCAATCAATGGATAATTTATATTTTTAATATTGGAATCTGAATTTGCAAGAGCAACTATAGGTATGCCTGATTTAAATCCTTCAGTCAAGGCGATTTTCTCTGCTTTTGGATCTATGATAAACAATGCATCAGGAGCTTTTTTCAAGTTAAGAAGACCTCCATAATATTTTGAAAGTCTTTCCATTTTTTTGGACAATACGACTCTTTCTTTTTTTGTATATTTATTTAATTCACCAGCCAAAGATTCTTTTTGATAATTTTCAAGTTCTGCAATTCTTTTTTTTATTTCTGAAAAATTACTCAAAGTTCCTCCTATCCATCGTTCTGTAACATAAGGCATATCTAGAGATAGAGCAGCATTTTTAATTATTTCTTTAGCTTCAGGTTTTGTTCCAACAAAAAGAACTACCTTATTATTACTTCCCAATGTTTTTACAAATTCTGTTGCCAAAGAAAGCAAGACACTTGTTTGTTCGAGATCTATGATATCTGTTTTTTTCTTAGTTGTATATATATACTTAGAAACAGAAGGGTGTCTTCTTGTTTTTGAATATCCATAATGTGCCCCTGCATTAAACATTTGCTCTATTATGTCCACACTTTTTTCTACTTTTTGCATAAGGATAATACTATCAGAAAGTGTTGTTTTTTGCAAATTTTTGTTATAAGATTTCTCTATGAAGAAACTCATAACACTACCGCAAAACAATAATAAAAAAGCATTCATTCAATATGATAATGATGTAGTTTTTGTGCTGACTAAAGGGAAAGAAACTTTAGAACTCCACTTTGATTACCAGGGAGAGACAATTTGGGCTACGCAGGGAACTATTGCAGAACTTTTCAGTACCACTAAACAAAACATAAGTAAACATATAAAAAATATATATGAAACAAAAGAGTTATTAGAGCTCGCAACTGTCAACAAAAAGTTGACAGTTCAAAAAGAAGGGGGTAGATCAATCCAAAGGGAACTTGATTTTTATAATTTGGATATGATTATCTCAGTTGGCTATCGTGTAAATTCTGAAACTGCCACACGATTCCGTCAGTGGGCCACAGCACGACTCAATGAATTTATTATTAAAGGATTCACTATGGATGATAATAGATTAAAGAAAAATGGAGGCAGCACTTTACCATATATGGGTCTGACTAGTTTCAAAGATAAATATTTGATTCAATCTGATGCCTACATAGCAAAAAATTATCTCAACGAAGAAGAACTTAAGAGTTTGAATTTATTAGTGGATTCCTACTTGTCTTTTGCTGAAATTCAAGCGTCACGCAAAGTAGCAATGCATATGACAGATTGGGTCAAAAAACTTGATGAATATTTGAAATTCGCATCTTACGAAGTATTGGGGCATGCTGGTAATATAAGTCATGAAAAGGCATTAGAAAAAGCAGAGGCAGAATATGAAAAATATCGCATCAAGCAAGATAAAAGTTATATTTCTGATTTTGATGA
>JBBUAC010000021.1:0-2132 GCA_038061035.1 Patescibacteria group bacterium | reverse complement strand
GAAGTAAAATTTCGATTAGATGAAAAACAAAAAAAAGCATTGCACAAGCTCAATATTTTTTCTGTTTCTGATTTACTTTTTCACTTCCCTGCTAGGTATAGTGACATTAGTGAAATAAAAAAAATAAAAGACCTGATCCCCGGAGAAAATGCCACAATATATGGAAAAGTTTCAAATCTAAAAACAAAAAAAGGTTATCGCTCAAAAATACCTATAGCAGAAGGGCAAATAGAAGATTTATCAGGTAAAATAAAAATCACTTGGTTTCATCAAGCTTACTTGGCTAAAATGATACATGAAGGAACATATGCAAAACTAACAGGCAAAGTAACAAATAGTAAATATGGTTTGTATTTAGCCAATCCAGAATTTGAAAAAATGCAAACTATGCCTATTGACTCACACGATTCTCTGTTCTCCGCAAAACAAAGCCTTACGAAAGGCCTTACAGAAACTATGACTAATGTTGATATTGGATATCCAGTATATCCTGAAACACAAGGAATAACTTCCAAGTGGTTTTACCATGCAATTGAAAAAATATTTAGAGAAAAAAGTTTAGAAAATATAATAGACTATATTCCACAAAATATTTTAAAAAAATACAATCTACCTAGCTTGTCTACTGCCCTAGTGTGGATTCATAGACCTAAAAACAAAAAAGACAGAGAAGCAGCACGAAAACGATTTGCTTTTGAAGAAGTTTTTTGTATCCAAATTGCTCGTCAACAAGAAAGAAAAGAATATGAGCAAAACTTTTCTTATAAATTAAAAATTCCAAAAAAAGACATTGATGATTTTATATCACGTTTTCCTTTTACGCCCACAAAATCACAAATAAATACTATTGATACTATTTTAGATGATTTTATAAAAGAAAAACCAATGTCTAGATTGGTCGAAGGAGACGTAGGTAGTGGTAAAACCTTTGTTGCAGCAACTATATCTTATGTTGTAATAAAAAATAGACCAATAGGGCAAGATTTCGGAAATATACAAGTTGCTTATATGGCTCCTACGGAAGTCTTGGCTGTTCAACTTTTTGAAAATTTTATAAAATATTTTGAACATACTGGTATTTCTATTGCTCTTATAACAGGAAGTGGTTGTCGTAAATTTCCCAGCAAGGTAGCTACCGGAAGAATGTTCGGAAAAGATATGTCTAAAGGAGCCAACGCTTTCACCAGTTCAAATTTGCCCTTCCAAGATGGAATGCGAGCGACGGCAGACATATCTTTTCCGAACATTTTCTGGACAAATATTTCTCGTGCGCAACTTTTGAAATGGATTAAAAATGGTGAAATACCCATAGTCATAGGTACGCATTCTCTCATATCAAAAAAAGTTGAATTTAAAAATTTAGGATTAGTTATAATCGACGAACAACACCGTTTTGGAACAAATCAAAGAATGAAATTAGTAAAAAAAGATGGACACGTTCCACACTATCTTTCTATGACAGCGACACCTATACCTCGCACTTTGGCATTAACTATTTATGGAGATCTAGATTTATCAATAATAAATGAAATGCCACAAGGTAGAAAAGAGGTTATCACAGAAATTGTTAAAGAAAATAAAAGATGGGAAGCATATGACAAAATAAAAAAAGAATTAGTGAGTGGGCGACAACTCTATATTATTTGTCCTAAAATAGATGATGGAAATAATGAAGAAGAAAGAATAAAACTTGATGTAAAATCTGTAACAACAGAATCCAAAAGATTAAAAAAGGATATTTTTCAAAACTATAATATTGAGATAATGCATAGCAAAATGAGCAAGCAAAAAAAAGAAAAAGTTATGAAAGATTTTTCTGAGAAAAAAATAGATATATTGGTTTCAACTTCTGTTATTGAAGTAGGTGTAAATATTCCAAATGCTACAGTAATAATAATAGAGGGAGCAGAGAGATTTGGACTTGCTCAACTTCACCAACTTCGTGGACGTGTGATCAGGTCTACATATCAATCATATTGTTACTTATTTGCTGATGCTAAAACAGATAAAACGATAGATAGATTGAGGGCTTTGACAAAAGCTACAAATGGTTTTGAACTTGCAGAATTAGACCTTTCGCTTCGTGGAGCTGGAGAATTAGGTGGTATTAAACAATGGGGTATAACAGATAT
>JBBUAC010000020.1:0-14759 GCA_038061035.1 Patescibacteria group bacterium | reverse complement strand
TAAAAAAAGCGATTTCGATGGGAGCGGATTTTGTGGCGACAGGGCATTATGCTATGGTCGACTTCATAAATAATACTTTTTCTCAGGTCCTCGGTTCTCCTCGCCAAACTGATTTTGTTTTAGGAATAGCTCGGCCAGACCATTCGAAAAAGCATTATTTTCTACGTCGAGGACAAGATCTATCAAAAGATCAAAGTTATTTTCTTTGGACTTTAAAACAAGAACAATTAGCTAAAATTTTATTTCCCATTGGGCATTTAAAAAAGACTGAAGTACGTAGACTTGCAAAAAAATATAAATTACCTGTAGCAGAAAAAAAAGATAGCCAAGGTATATGTTTTCTTGGAGATATAGATTTGAAGGTTTTTTTGAAACACTATATAAAAGAAAAAAAGGGAATAGTGATAAATATAGATGGAGAAAAAATAGGATATCACGAAGGTGTGTTTTTTTATACAATAGGGGAAAGACGTAGTTTTGTTATTACAAAAAAAACTTCCAATGATAAGCCATATTATGTGGTAGCTAAAGATATAAAGAAAAATATTTTAATAGTTTCTCAAAATAAAAATATATTTCATTCCAACATTCTAACGAACATTAGAATAAAGAATATAAATTGGATTTCTGATATACCAAAAATAGATAAAAAATACACAGCACAGATTCGCTATCATGGAGAATATTTACCCTGTAAAATAATCTGCCAAAGCAAGGCTTTCGCAGAAACTATTTTTGAAAAGCCGATAAACGTAGCATCTGGTCAATCTATCGTTATATATGAAAATGATATTTGTTTAGGTGGTGGAGTTGTTATATAATCTTTTTATGGGCTCAAAAGAGATAAAAGAGAAATTTTTAAAATTTTTTGAAATTCGGGGACATAAAATTATACCTTCTTCGTCTTTAATTCCTGATGATCCATCGGTACTTTTTACTACTGCTGGAATGCAACAATTTAAAGAGTATTATACTAATCAAGCTGCAGCTAAAAGGGATTTTAATAATCTAAATATAGTAACTTCGCAAAAATGTATTCGCACAGGGGATATTGATGAAGTTGGAGATGCTACACATTTAACTTTTTTTGAAATGCTTGGTAATTTTTCTTTTGGTGGATATGGTAAAAGTGAGGCAATAGAATATGCATATGAATTTATTACAAAAGAAATGAATTTAGAGATTTCATATGTTAGTGTTTTCAAAGGAAGTGAAAATGTTCCGGAGGATATTGAAATAGAAAAAATTTGGCAGAAACTTGGAATTAAAAAAATAAAAAAAGAAGGTGCCGATGTCTTTTGGGGACCGACGGGGGACTCTGGTCCATGTGGTCCTACAACTGAAATTTATTGTAAAAATGCTACAGGAGAAGATGTAGAGATTTGGAATATTGTTTTTAATGAATATTTTTGTAATGGATCCAGAGAAGAATTAGATAAAGCTAAAGCTAGATTAGAAAAACTTCCAATTTTAGGTATTGATACAGGTATGGGACTTGAAAGATTAATAACAGTAGTTAATAAGAAAGAAAGTTTTTACGATACAGATTTATTTATTCCTATAATAGAGAAAATAAATAGTTTTACAAATATAAAAAATGAAAAAGCAAAAAGAATAATAGCCGACCATATAAGAAGTGCTGTATTTATGATTACAGATAAAGTATTACCAGCGAATATGGAAAGAGGATATGTGTTGCGAAGAATTTTACGAAGAGCTATAAGATATTGTGATATTTTAGAAATGAAAGAAGATTTTTTAAGAGTTTTAATTGATGTAATTTGTGAAAAATATGGAAATATTTATCCAGAGATTTTACATAATAAAGAAAATATAAAAATTGAAATAGAAAAAGAAGAAAAAAAATTTAGAGAAACATTAAATAAAGGAATGAAAGAATTTGAAAAGGGAATTGACCCATTTATACTTTTTACAACTTATGGATTTCCAATAGAGCTTACGCTTGAACTTGCAAAAGAAAAAGGCATAAAAATAAATATTGAAGATTTCAAAAATAAAATGAAAGAACATCAGAGTCTTTCTCAAACTTCTTCTGCTGGAATGTTTAAAGGTGGGCTTGCAAATCATGATGAGAAAACTATATGCTTGCATACAGCTCATCATTTACTTTTAGCGGGGCTTCAAAATATTGTAAATAAAGATATTAAACAGCGGGGAAGTAATATTAATGAAGAGCGACTTCGTATGGATTTTCTTTGTGATCACAAACTTACAGATGAGGAGAAGAAAAAGGTAGAAGACTGGGTGAATGAAAAAATAAATCTTAGTCTCAATGTTATTCGTCATGAAATGCCACTTATTGAAGCACAAAAATTAGGTGCAGAGATGGAATTTGGAGCGAAGTATCCAGACATTGTTTCTCTCTACTTTATCGAAGATAAAGATGGCAACCCAATATCAAAAGAATTCTGTGGTGGTCCTCATATAAAAAATACATCAGAACTTGGCACATTTAAAATCCAAAAAGAAGAAGCAGTGGCAGCTGGCATTAGACGTATAAAAGCAGTGCTTGTATAAAACTAAAAAAATTGTTATTATATATTTAATCCGAAAATAAGAGCCCAGCTCTTATTTTTTTGTTCGTAAATTTATAATTTTAAAAAGTAGTTGCAGAGAGAATGCCTTGCCAAAACATTTGACGAATACAAACAAGGTTGAAAGTGCTAAGTAAAAAATTACGCACTTTCAACCCATTTCTTTTTATGGTATAGTTCGGGTGTTAAAAAGGTCTTATTAATAACTTAATTTAAAGTATAAATATATGCCAGGAGATATACAACCAATAAAAACAATTGAAAATTCTGCAACTAGAACCCCCGAAAAGAAATCAGTTTCAGAAGTAGTGTCTTCATTGCTGGTAGATATGGAGACGAAAAGTTTGAATTTTATAGAAAGTATAACAAGAAAGATGTTGCAGAAAAATATCTTAATGTTACAAAAGAATTAAGTGTATGGCTAAAAAAACAATCTCAAAAAAAATAACAAATATGGTGATGAATTATTCTGATAGGCTTTCTAAGAAAGAGTCTGTTTCTATTAAAAAAATGTTTATCTTTGGTTCTGTTTCAAAAGGTAAAAATACGAAAAACAGCGATGTAGATGTTTGTATCGTATCTCCTTTTTTTAATAATACCATTGAAGCAATACAATTCTTACTCAAGAAAAGAAATAAAAATGAAGTTATTTTAGGACTTGAGCCAATCGGTTTTTCGCCAAAAGATTTTTTAGAAAGCAGTTCTCTTATTGAAGAAATCAAAAAAACAGGTATTCAAATGATCTAATAATTTTGCTAAAAATCTACTACAGGGTATAACCCCGTAGTAGAACTTTGTAAAAGTTTCACTACAGGGTATAATTATCTTATGGGAATTTTTTCTTCTTCTAAAAAGGAAGGTGAATTAGTTTTAGTTTTTGATATTAGGTCTTCTTCTGTTGGGGGGACATTTTTTTGGGCACAAAAATCAGGTGTTCCTAAGATAATTTATTCTATTAGAGAATATATTACAATTGAAAATGAACTTAATATCAACAGACTTTTGTCTTTAACTTTAAAATCTCTCGAGAAAGTTGCGTCTGTGATGTCTAAAAAAGGACTTGGTACTCCTTCAAAGATTTTTTGTGTTCTTTCATCACCTTGGTATGTTTCTCAAACTAGAACTATTAGACTTGAAAAAGATACTCCTTTTATTTTTACTTCAAAATTCGCTGATGATTTAATTCGAAAAGAAATAGTTATTTTTGAAGAAGAATATTTAAATAAACACAAAAAAGATATAGAAAAAATAGAACCAATTGAATTAAAAAATATGAATATTAATTTGAATGGATATCCTACGAGAAATCCATTTAATCAAAAAGCCAAAGAATTGGAAATGAATATTTTTATTTCTATGAGCGAAGCGAAAGTTTTAGAAAGTATTAAAACTGTAATTAATAAATATTTTCATATTGAGAATATAAAATTTTGCTCTTTTGCAATGGCTTCATTTACTGTCTCACGTGATATGTTTGTGCATCAAGAGAGTTTTATGTTGGTTAATATTGGAGGAGAGATTACAGATATTTCAATGATAAAAAAAGATGTATTACGTGAATCACTTTCATATCCGATGGGTTGTAATTTTTTTGTACGCAATGGAGCAAGTGAATTGAAAACTACAAATGATGAAGCAAAGTCTTTTTTGTCTTTGTATAAAGATGGTCATATGGAAAAAATGTCATTAAAAAAAATTGAGATAGTAATGGAGAAATTAAAAATGGAATGGCTAAAAAAATTTCAAGAATCATTAAGTAATATTACAAATGATATTTCTATACCAGCTACTATATTCATTACAGTAGATGAAGAATTGGCAAATTTCTTTTCAGATATAATTAAAACAGAAGAATTTAATCAATATACATTGACTGAATCGAAATTTCGAGTGATTTTCTTAGGCACACAATCACTTCATGGAATAGCAATTTTTGACCGTAATGTTCCTCGCGATGCTTTTCTTATCATTGAAGCTATTTACATTAACAACTTTCTTGTTTAAAATTAGATTATGGCTAAAAATTTAATTCAAGATATGATTCCAGCGAAACATATCAATAAGATTATAGTATCAGACAAAGTAAAAGATATAGACCTTGATTCTTTAAAATTACCAAATACAAAAATGGAAGACTGGGATGGTAGTAAAAAATCACCTCGTATGTTGTGGTTTGTAGCAATTATTTCTATCGTATTTCTTTTCTTTGCACTCTCTACATTGTTCGCTAGTGCAAAAATAGGAATAAATCCTAAAATGCAAGACTTAGTATTAAACACAAATCTATCTGCTTCAAAGGATTCAAATATAGCGAATGTCTTGCCTTTTTCTTTAATATCTCTCTCTGGAGAAGAGACAAAAATAATTCTCGCAGGAGAAGAAAAAGAATATAAAGAAAAAGCAAAAGGTACAGTTGTTATCTATAATAATTATAGCTCTTCTTCCCAAAGACTTTCTATAGAAACACGACTTGAAGGTTCAAATGGTAAAATATACAAGACAACAGAAGCCGTAGTAGTTCCAGGTATAACAAAAGTACAAAATTCTGCAGGTGTTCTCGAGGAAAAACCAGGTAGTGTAGAAATAGATATATACGGAGCAGAAGAAGGAGCAGAATATAATAGTTCACCACTTGATTTTAAGATTTTTGGTTTTAAGGGAAATCCAAAATATTCTAAATTTTATGCAAGAAGCAAGGGAGATATAACAGGTGGCATTATAGGTAATTTACGATTGGCATCCGAAGAAGATAAAACAAAAGCTATAGATGAATTAAAGACTATTCTTCAGGACAAGTTATTTAAAAAAGCTACAGACCAATTACCATCAGGATATATATTATTTAAAGATGCTGTTATATTTAAATCTGATGATCAAAATATTGATATATCTCCAAAAGAAAATGATGTTTCTATAAAAATAAAAGGTACGCTTTATGGATTTTTATTTGAAGAAAAAAAGCTTACTAAAAAAATTGTTGAAACAGTAATTTCTGATTATAAAGGAGATGAAGTTTATATACCAAAAATAAAAGAATTCTCCTTTTCTTTAGCTTCACAATCTAATCTTTATAATTTTACAGATGTAAAAAATATAAGCTTCAGTCTCACTGGTACTTCAAAAATTACTTGGAAAATAGATGAAAGTAGTTTAAGTGATGTTTTATTGGGTAAAACAAAAAAAGAATTTAATGAAATCTTGGAACAGTATCCAAATATTGATTCTGCTGATTTGACTATTCGTCCATTTTGGCGAAAATCTATACCTAAAAAATTAAAGGATATAAAGATAATAGTGAATACACCAGAATAATATTTTCTATAATATGAAAATAATATTTACTAAGCATTCAATAATAAAACTTGAGCACAGAAAAATAAATCGGCAATTTGTACTTGAAACAATCAAAAATCCAGAGCTCATAAGACCAACATATAATTTTAGAGAGGAATTATATAGGAAGTTTGGTAAGAATTATTTAAAAGTTATAGTAAAAAAAATAAAGGTGAATATTTTGGTTTTAACCACGCATTGGGTTGCAAAACCTAAAGATAAGTTATAATATAAAAAGATATGAAAATAATTTACGATAAAGAAGCAGATGCACTAAATATAGTTTTAAAAGCAGGTCAAGTAGATAAAACTGTGGAGATTTCGTCTGAAATTTTTTTAGATATAGATAAAAAAGGGAATCCACTTTATCTTGAAATCATTGGGGCTAGCGAAAAAACTGGCAAGAAAGATTTCGGCAAAATAACAATAGGCAAGAAACTTATTAGCTTACCAGCGTTTGCATAAAATATAAAAATATGAAATCAGAACAATTAAAAGAGAAGGGTATCACCTTTATTGAAACTAGATAATTTTTTATTCAAAATATTTGACACAATGTTTTATTTTTGTTACAATTTTTTATGCTAAATGAGTAATTTAAAAAATGATAAAATAACAATAGCAAGAGGTGTTGTAACTGAAGCATTACCTTCTACTTTGTTTCGAGTAAAATTGGAAAATAAACAGGAAGATGAAAAAGATATTTTGGCTTATCTTGGAGGTAAAATGCGTTTACATAGAATCAAGGTTTTAATAGGAGATTCAGTTGAAGTTGTACTTGACCCTTATGGTGGAAAGGGACGAATAATTAAAAGGTTGTAATTTTTTTTAAAGTAGTGTATTATAACAGTTATATTTTTTAAAAGAAAAATGCATTGAAAATAAGGTATAAACCTTATTTTGTTTTGTCTTGTATTCGTTTTTATATTGATAAATAAGGATAAATTATTTTGTAATGAAAATCAAATCAACAGTAAAAAAAATATGTGACAAATGTAAAATGGTTAAACGTCATAGACATTTATTAGTAATTTGTTCTAATCCTAAACATAAACAAAAGCAATAAATTTTATGAGAATTCTTGGAATAACTGTACCAAATGAAAAGAGATTGGAGATAAGCTTAACATGTTTATATGGTGTAGGTATTTCTTCTGCTCGTAAAATTTTAAATAAAGTAAATATATCTTATGATAAAAAAGCTAAAGATTTGACGGAAGATGAGGAGAATAAAATTCGTACAGCTATAGAAGCAATAAGCATAGAAGGAAATTTGAAAAGAGAAATTTCATCTAATATTAAAAGATTAAAAGATATTAAAAGTTATAGAGGTATTCGTCATATGAAAAGATTGCCTGTTCGTGGACAGAGAACAAAAACAAATTCAAGAACAATCAGGGGTAATGTAAGGCATACTATGGCATCAGGAAGAAGAAAAGAAAGTAAAACATAGAATCAATTAGGAATTAAAAATTACGAATTAACAATTTGAAATGCATAAGTTTAAAGTGATAATTTGATAAAATGGGAAAAACAAAAATTACAAAAGAAACAACAAGTGAAACAGCAGAAGCAAAGGATGTCGTAAAGACAGTTTCATCTAAGATTTCAAAAAAGAAAATAACTTCTGGTATTGTTTTTATTGATGCTACTTTTAATAATACAAAAGTACTTTTTGCAGACAAATTAGGCAATGCTTTATTTTGGTCAAGTTCTGGTTCCCTTGGTTTTAAGGGAGCAAAAAAGGGAACTCCATTTGCTGCGTCCAAAGTAGGAGACATAATAGGAAGTAAAGCAAAAAATATAGGAGTAATCGATGCAGATGTTATTATAAAAGGTGTTGGTTCTGGTCGCGAGCCAGCGATAAGAGCATTTATGGCTTATGGCATAGATATTAATTCGATTAAAGATACAACACCTGTACCACATAATGGTCCAAAGGCAAAGAAACCAAGACGAGTATAAATAATAGTTAACTAGGCCTTAGGCCTTAGGCACTAGCAATAAAAAATGCTAACGCCTAACACCTAGAGCCTAATGCCTAGAAATATGATAACTAAACCGAAATTTAAAATTTGTAGAAGATTGGGTCCTGGAGTATATGACAAATGTCAAACTTCTAAATTTTCAGCTTCCACTGGAGCTTCTCCTTCATTTAATCGTCGCCCAAAAGCTCTTTCTGAATATGCGAGTCAGCTTATTGAAAAACAAAAAGTTAGATTTTCTTATGGTATTAATGAACGACAACTTTCAAATTATGTAAAAAAAGCAACTCATACTAAGGGTGCAGGTACGGCAGATAGATTTTATGAAGAATTGGAAGCTCGTCTTGATAATGTTATTTATAGAATGGGCTTAGGTTCTAGTAGGAGAGCTTGTAGGCAAATGGTTTCCCATGGACATTTTATAGTTAATGATACAAAGGTTACTATTCCTTCATATAAAACAAAAGCTGGTGATATTATAAAAATTCGTGAAGGATCTAAAAATAAAAAAATTTTTGAAGGAATGGTATTAAAATTAAAAGATTATGTTTTTCCTAATTGGATTTCTTTTGATGTAAATAAAATAGAAGGAAAGATTTTAGATAAACCACAAAATATAGAAAGTTTTATAGATTTAAATGCAGTGCTTGAATTTTATAGTCGTTAAATTATTTGAGCCAAAAGCTCATCCGCCTCAGGCGGAAATTATTAGATAAAATTATTATAAATTATATTAAAAAATTATGCCTCAATATAAAATAATTATGCCTTCTCAGCCTCGTATAGTTTCAGAGGATGGAGATAAGGGAGTATTTGAAATAGATGGACTATATCCTGGATATGGTCATACTCTTGGCAACAGTTTAAGACGAATTATTCTCTCTTCTTTACCTGGAGCTAGTATTGTCTCTGTTAAAATAGATGGTGTATCACATGAATTTCAAACAATAGAAGGAATAAAAGAAGATGTTATTGTAATGATTTTGAACTTGAAGAAAATTCGTTTCAAAATGATCTCTGACGAAAGTCAAACAGTCAATCTTTCTATAAAAGGACCAAAAGAAGTTTTAGCGAAAGATATAAAAACAGGTGGACAAGTAGAAATTTTAAATCCTGATTTATATATAGCTACTGTCACAGGAAAAGTAAATTTAAATATTGAAATGAAGATTGAAAAAGGATTAGGTTTTATTCCTAAAGAAAATTTTCAAAAAGATAAAATAGAAATAGGAACAATAGCTATGGACGCTATTTTTACTCCAATACGAAGGGTTTCTTATGAAGTTGAAAATATGCGTGTTGGGGATAAGACAAACCATAATCGTTTGAGAATTTTAATAGAAACAGATGGCACGCTTACTCCAAGAGAAGCTCTTTCACAAGCCATAATAATAATGATAAATCAATTAAAAGCTATTGTGGATTTTAAAGAAGAGGAGGAGGTAATTTTACCAAATATTAAAGAAAATAAAACTTCTAAAACAGAAAATAAAAAAGAAAAAGAAAATGATGATAAAAAAGATGATGATTTTACTGATGTTTTGAAAAATAGAATAGACGAATTAGATTTTTCTACTAGAACATTGAATGCTCTTACTGCAGCAAATTTAAGGACACTTGGTGGTTTAGCTAGAAAAAAACATGAAGATTTACTTGAGTTAGAGGGTATTGGTGAAAAGGGTATTACTGAAATTAAAAAGACACTTAGTAAGTTTGGATTGAATCTTAAAGAATAATAATAAACTAGGCTTTAGGCTCTAGGCACTAGCAGAAAATGCTAAAGCCTAAAGCCTAAAGCCTAAAGTCTAAAGCCTATCATGCGACACCATAATACAAACAGAAAATTTGGAAGAGATAAAAATCAAAGGAAAGCACTTCTTATTTCTTTGGCATTAAATTTGATTATAAAAGGTAAAATGAAAACAACATTAGCTAAAGCAAAAGAGTTGAGACCATTTATTGAAAAATTAGTTACAAAAGCAAAAAAGGGTGATTTGGCTAGTAGAAGAATAATTATTGCTAAATTAGCAAATCACGACAAAGAAACAAAAAAGCTTTTTGAAACAATTGTACCAAAATATTTAGACAGAAAAGGCGGATATACTAGAATATCAAAATTGGGTGTTAGAAAATCCGACAGTGCAGAGATAGCAATTATAGAATTTATATAAATAGTCACGAATTAATAATTACGAATTACGAATTTAAAATAATGAAAAAAGATCAAAAGATAGAAGAAAAAATAATAGATGCAAGTGGCAGGGGGCTAGGTAGAATAGCTAGTGAAATAGCCACATTCTTAATGGGGAAAACAAAAGCTTCTTATGAAAGACATAAGTATTCTGGTATTCCTGTTAAAGTTTTAAATGCTTCAAAGCTCAGTGTGACTAGCAAGAAATTGGAAGAAATTTATCATACTAGATATTCAGGATATCCTGGAGGCCTTCGTATTTTAAAAGGTAGTCATACTGTAAAGACAAAAGGTTATAAAGAATTAATAAAACTTGCTGTATATCATATGCTTCCAGCAAATAAATTGAGAAGAGAAATGATGAAGAATTTAAAAATAGAAGAATAATATTATTATGGAAAAAAATACAACAGAAAAATATTTTGAAGGAATTGGTAGAAGAAAAACTTCAACAGCAAGAGTTCGCATTACACCATCTGCTAAAACAAATTTTATTGTAAATGGCAAAGATGCTAAGGATTATTTTCAAACAAATGAAGAGCGTCGCTTGATAGGAGATCCTATAATCAAAGCTCAGATTGTCAATAAATCTTTACCAAAATGGAATATAGAAGTAAAGATTAGTGGAGGTGGAATGCACTCTCAATCTGAAGCATTGCGTCATGGACTCGCCCGTGCTCTTGTACTTTTTGATCCAGAGTTACGTATAAAATTGAAAATAGCAGGATATTTAAAACGTGATCCTAGAGCTAAAGAACGTAGAAAATTTGGTCTTAAAAAAGCTAGAAAAGCGCCAAAGTGGAGTAAACGATAATTTATTATCGTTTACTGAGATTTGCGAAGCAGAATTGCCGATGCGAACGATAGTGAGCAGGCAATAACGGGACTAAACGCTAACTGCTAAAATACAACCCCCTATAATCCCCCTTGTCAAGGGGTTCGTATTTTTCACCTCCCTTGACAAGGGGAGGTTGGGAGGGGTTTGGTTGAAAAATATTAAAAATAAGTATAATATAAAAATATGAACGATGAAGAAATAGATAAAAAAGATAATAATAATTTAGAAATAAAAGAGGAAGAGGAGTTTTTAGATATAGAATATACAGAAGAAGGAGCAGAAGATATCAAAAAGAAGTTTAAAAAACTCAAAGAAGACTTGAATATTTGTCGAAAAGAAAAATACGAGCTTAACGCCACAAATATTGAATATCTGACTGGTTGGCAGAAAGAAAGAGCTGAATTTGCCAATTATAAAAAACAGGAAGAAAATAGAAAGACAATGCATTCAGAATCGACTAGAGAAAGAATCTTGATAAGGTTTTTGACAGTTCTGGATAGTTTTAATATGGCTTTTACAAATAAAGAGGCATGGAGCAATGTAGATGAAAATTGGCGTAAGGGTGTGGAATATATTTATGCACAAATGAATACAGTATTTGAAGAATATGGAGTTAAAGCTATTGGTGAAGTGGGAGAACTTTTTGATCCAAATGTTCATCAATCTATAGAGATGATAGAAACTAATAAAAAAGAAGATGATCATAAAGTAGCTCTAATTATTCAAAAAGGATATAAATTGGGTGAACGCATTCTCCGCCCAGCCCGGGTAAATGTGTATGAATATAAGGAGTAAAAATTTATTCCAATGTTTTTCACTAAAGGTGGACAGATATAAAATTATAGTATAACAATAAATAAAATGTCTAATTTAAAACGCTATCGCACTTTAATTTAGACATTTTTAGAATAAAATTTATTTTTCCGTCATTTCTTTAAACAGTCTGTCAGATTCTTTTTTGGATACCTTTAATTCTTTGGAAAGTTTCCAAATGGTGTCAAATTGACTTGTCATCATGTCTGTGAATTCTTGACTTTCAATTAGAAATCCAAAATTTTCTTTTTTAGAAGATACGAATGCAACTTTGTTTTCAAATATCCAATAACCGGTGGCAAAATCCATCTCCTTCGGAGCGATTCTGATTTCTCGCAAAAAGTGCTCGCCGACTCCCATAAAAGGATAGCGATTCATATCTACAACTTTTTTCTCAGGCCACAGAGCTTTGACATAAATGTTTCGCTTGATGCGTTCGATATTGAATTCTTTAAAAAACTGCTCTCCCAAGGATTCGATCATCAGCTTGATGGGCCAGGAAGATTTGGTTTCGGTATTTCTATACAAAAGTAGTTCTCGCGCGAGGTGTTGCATTTCTTCTTTACCTTCAAACATTTGCAATCGTGGTTGTGATGCCAATTTCGTGCCCTTTTCTATATCAGCGAAAACTTGATGAAATGCATCTTTAGTTTTTACTATTTCCCTTATTTTCTCATTCAAGATTAAGTCAATTTTCTCTAGCGGGGCAGGGGAGAAAATTTTTATTTTGTTTTTTGTAGATTGAGTCACTAGACCTTTTTCTTGGAGATTTTTCAAATATCCATAAAGCGATGGACGAGAAAGTCCAGTCTTTTTGGCAATAATACCCGCCGACTGCCCGGGGTTTTGGAGTAAAAATAAAAAAGTGGCTATCTCATCTTCCCGAAGTCCTATATCCGCAAGCTTTTGATTTATCATTATCAAAGTCTACTCGAAAAGATAATAGTTGTCAAGATTGTACAACAATGATGACAATATTAAATAAACAACCTATAGTTAGCCCAGAAACAATAGTTTATTGTTTTTTTAAAAATGAATGAAAATGAAAATGAAAAATGAATCTTTTTTCGTCTATTTAGGTGTAATTTTAGAACTTGGTGTGCTATTATTGAAGTATAAAAAAATGAAAAAGAATATCAAACAAAGTCTTGCAATTTATAAAGATAAGCGAGGCAATATAGAATTTTGGGCAGACATAGGTAAGAAAACGCTTTGGGCTACACAGGCACAGATTGCTCAAGTTTTTGAAGTTGAGAGATCTGTAATAACTAAACACATAAGAAACATACTAAAGGATAAAGAATTGAGTGAAAAGTCAGTATGTGCAAATTTTGCACATACTGCTGAAGACGGTAAAACATATCAAGTTCAATTTTATAATCTTGATATTATTCTTGCAATCGGATACAGAACAAACTCAATCAAAGCGATTCAGTTCAGAAAGTGGGCTACGAAAGTTCTAAATGAACATCTAACCAAGGGTTATACAATCAATCGAAATCAAATAGGCAACAACTACGATGCGTTTATGAAATCAGTGTCAGATATTCAAGTGTTGTTACCAGAACATATTGTTTTAGACCCAAAAACAATCTTAGAGCTTATAAAAGAATTTGCTAGTACTTGGATTTCTCTCGATGCATATGACAGAGAAAAACTCACTGTTATAGGACACACAAGAAAATCCATAAAACTGACTGGAGAAGAACTTAGAGATGCAATTTTAAATCTTCGAGCAGAACTTATCAAAAAAGACGAAGCGACGGATATTTTTGCACAAGAAAGAGAAAAAGATTCCGTTTTAGGTATCATCGGCAATGTCATGCAGTCTTTCGGTGGAAAAATGCTTTACGAAACCAATGAAGAAAAGGCTGCACATTTATTATATTTTATGGTTAAGAATCATCCATTTATAGACGGCAACAAAAGGTCCGGTGCTTTTTCATTTATTTGGTTTTTACGCAAAGCTCGCATTAAAGGTTTAAAAAATATTAATCCTGCTGCTCTAACAGCACTCACTCTTTTGATTGCCGAGAGTGACCCAAAAAAGAAAGACCAAATGGTCGCATTAATCACGCAATTGATAATATAAAAATCATGAATTCCGAAACCAAATCTTGTCAAAATTGCAAAAAAGATTTCACTATCGAGCCCGATGATTTTTCTTTTTATGAAAAAATAAAAGTGCCTATACCAACTTTTTGTCCAGAGTGCAGATTTCAAAGACGTTTAAGTTTTCGTAACAATCGTGTGTTTTATAAACGCCAATGCATTCTTTGCGAAAAATCCTTGTTGAGTTTATATAATCCGGAAAAACCTTTCATTATTTATTGTCGCGATTGTTGGCTTTCTGATAAATGGGACCCAATGAGTTACGGCCAAGAATATGATTTTACTGTTCCATTTTTTGATCAATTTCAATTGCTTCAATTTGCAGTTCCACGAGTAAATTTATATCAAACGAATTTTAAATCTAGTGAATATTGTAACTACGGTTTAGATTTTAAGGAATGCTATCTTCTGTTTGGTGGGCGCGGTAATGAACGGGTTTATTTTGGTAATCAAGTTTTTGATTCCAAAGATTCCTTGGAAATAGCCTTTTCAGAAAAAGTGGAATTCAGTTATGAGCTTTTTGAATGTACCAGAGTCAATCGTTTATTTTTCAGCCATCATTCGAGCGATTGTGTTGACAGCTTTTATCTGATAGATTGCCGAAACTGCTTAAATTGTTTTGGCTGTGTCGGTCTTGTGAATAAACAGTATCATATTTTTAACCAGCGGTATTCCAAAGAAGAATATCAAAAATTTATAAATTCGAGTGAAATCGGCAGTTTCCAAGCCCATTTAGAATTTCTTCAAAAATTAAAAGAATTGGAATTAAAAGCGATTCATCGCTATGCGAGAGTTTATAAATCGGTAAATTCAGACGGAGATGATCTTTATGAATCTCGCAACACTCATATGTCTTTTTCATCCCGCCAAACTGAAGATTCAAAGTTTTTATTTTTTGCCAGAAATAATGTCAAAGATTGTTATGACAATTCT
>JBBUAC010000019.1:0-3551 GCA_038061035.1 Patescibacteria group bacterium | reverse complement strand
ACTATTGATCCATCAGTAGGGATAGTGCCTGTGCCAGACGAGCGACTTTTAAAATTAACTGAACTTTCAAAATCTATAAAAACAATTCCTGCAGTTGTTGAATTTGTTGACATAGCAGGACTTGTAAAAGGTGCATCGGAAGGTGCGGGGCTCGGTAATAAATTTCTCTCTCATATCAGAGAAGTGGATGCGATCATAGAAGTGGTAAGGATTTTTGAGGACAAAGATATGATACATGTACATAACACAGTGGATCCACTTTTTGATATAGAAGTTATAAATTTTGAATTGGAAACTGCGGGAATAAAAAAACCAACTTTATATGTGCTGAATACTTCCGAGATAGACCCCCTCGCCCTAAAGGGCACTCCCCCTTCGCAGGGGGAGATTGATGGAATGCCCGAGGATTTTCTATCAAAAATCCCCGGGCCATATCTTATAGTTGATCCTATATTTGGAACTGGACTTGACAATTTAATAAAATCAGGTTATCAACTTTTAAATCTTATAACTTTTTTTACTACAGGCGAGGATGAGACTCGCGCATGGACTATCAAGCGAGGAAGCACAGCACCAATAGCTGGGCGAGCTATTCATAATGATTTTAAAGATAAATTTATTCGAGCAGAAGTGGTGGCTTATGACAAATTAATAGAAGCTGGATCATACGCTAATGCTCGAGAAAAAGGCTGGGTCAGAATAGAAGGGAAGGAATATATAGTCAAAGATGGAGATGTCATAGAATTTAAAATTTAACACTTACACTTTGTGACGATCGTCAAGAAGTGCTAGAATTAAGCGTATGAGACATTATCAAGAAAACAGCATTACGGATATGTTAATAGCTATGTTATTAAGCGGACGGAGTGTCAGAGTTTATCGATCCATACTTTATGAAAGACACATACAGAGATTCAAAAAAGCAAGTGTTCAAACCGCAGTACATCGATTGCATAAAAAAGGATATATACAAAAATCCTCCTCCGAATGGGTTCTTACCAATAGAGGTAAAAAATATTCTCAAGATAAAAACATGTTTGCTTATATTGCTACTACTTTCAAAAAAAATAATCCAAAAAATTTAGTTTTGGCTTTTGATATACCCGAAGCTGAAAGGGTAAAGAGGAATTGGTTAAGAAATCAATTAAAAATTTTTGGGTACGAAATGTTGCAAAAAAGTTTATGGTTCGGATCTGGACCATTACCAAAATCATTTACAGAACGCCTTGATTTGTTGAATATAAGGAAGAAAGTAAAAATTTTTTCAGTCAATAAAACTCAGAAATAGAACTATACACTTCGTGACGATCGTCACGAAGTGTATAATATAGTTATGCGTACATATTTTGCTTTATTTTATTTCTTATTTTTAAGTTCGGAGATTTCGTTTAAGAGAGATTGAAGTGTTTCTTCAATGTGTTTGAATTTCTTTTCTTCTTTTTCTTTTTCTATTTTTTCTTCTTTTTCGTCTTCAGATATTTCTTCCACATCTTCTTGAATTTCATCAACATCTTTTTGAATTTCATCCACATCTTCCTGAATTTCTCCAACATCTTCTTGGAGTTCTTCAATATCTTCGGAAACTTCTACTAAATCTTCACTATGTCTGTTGATTGTTATTTGAATAAAAATCGCTAAATAAATGGCTTCTAAAGAAACAACAGTCGTTAAAATTAGTAATATATCAGAAGAAGAAAAATTAAAAAAATATAAAGAAAAAATACCTACAAAAAAAATTGTATGTATTATTATTGATTTTGTGGACCCAATCCAATGTGTTATTTTTTCTGAAAAATCTTTTTTTCTTTTTTTCATATTTTTATAATTCACGATTGACTAAAAATATGATATACTATATTTTATGGAAACACAAACAAATTTAATAAAACCAAAGTTAAGTGCAAGTTTTTTCTTTTTATCATTAGGTATTTTGATTTCACTTATAACTTCAGTTGTTTCGTTTTTAAATCTTGTTTTTGAAACATTGGATAAAAAATTTCCAGATGTTTTAAATGCAATTTATCAATATGGATATTCTACTTATGAATATGAAGGCATTCGGACTGCACTCGCTATTCTTATTATTTTCTTTCCAGTTTTTCTTTTAATTTCATATTTTTGGGAAAAATTTAAAGAAAATGAACTTGGAACCATAGATGAAATTATAAAAAAATGGGTTATATATATCATTTTATTTCTTTCTTCTATTGTAATTGTAATAGACCTTGTGACACTTGTAAGATATTTTATTTCTGGCGAGATAACTAATAGATTTATTTTAAAAGTTTTAGCTATATTAATTGTAGCAATTTTTGTTGGAGTTTATTATATATTTTTGCTGTTAGGGAAAGAAAAAATATTTGGATTTAGAATTGGTCTTTGGGCTGTCATTAAGTCTTCAGTGTTGGTATTAATACTTATTATTTGGAGTTTTACTGTTATTGGTACTCCAGGGCAACAGAGAATTTGGCGTTTAGATGAAAGACGAGTACAAGATTTGCAAAATATTCAATATCAAGTAATAAATTATTGGCAACAAAAAGAAAAATTACCAGAAAAAATTACTGACCTTTCTAATCCTATGACAGGATATTCTTTGCCTCCCGACCCAGAATTTGAAAAAGGGAAAACATATGAATATTTTGTGGATGATGAATTAACTTTCAAACTTTGTGCGACATTTTCTTTGCCTATGCAAAAGGGTTGGAGAGAATATAAAGGTGGAGGAATTATGCCTATGTATGAGAGAGATATGGCTGTGTCATATCCGTATCCTTATCCTATGCCAAATGGAATGAATGAATCTTGGGATCATAAAGAGGGAAGAATTTGTTTTGAGAGGACTATTGATAAAGATATTTATCCACCATTTCCAAAAATAGAAAAAAGATAAAATATGAATTATAAAAATAATAAAAGCATAAACTTTTTTTCGGTACGAATTTTTTTAAGCTTAAAAAATTCTGAAGTTGGCTCGCCGTCGCTCGCCAAACCCCTTCAAAAAGTTATGTTTTATTATTTTTATAATTAAAAATTATTATGAATTACGATCACAAAAAAATAGAGAGTAAGTGGCAAAAAGAATGGGAAAAGAAAAAAATTTTTCAAGCTCAAAATAATTCAAAAAAGAAAAAGTTTTATTCTCTAATTGAATTTCCATATCCATCTGGATCAGGCCTCCATGTCGGACATATTCGTAGTAATACTGCGATGGATATTATTTCTAGAAAAAGAAGAATGGAGGAGTATAATGTACTTTATCCTATTGGCTGGGATGCTTTTGGACTTCCAACAGAAAATTATGCTATTAAAACTGGAAAAAAGCCAGCTATTGTTACGAAAAAAAATACAGATATTTTTAGAAAACAATTAAAAGAATTAGGTTTTTCTTTTGATTGGTCACGAGAAATAAATACGACTGATCCAGAATATTATAAATGGACGCAATGGATATTTTTACAACTTTTTAAAAAAGGTTTGGCTTATAAAGCAAAGTCTTATATAAACTGGTGTCTTTTATGTAAAATTACTTTGGCAAATGAAGAAGTTGT
>JBBUAC010000018.1:0-3171 GCA_038061035.1 Patescibacteria group bacterium | reverse complement strand
ATGCTCACTCAAGAAAAAATTATAGATTTAGAATTAAAAGCAAATGACATTCGCAAGTCTATCGTAGAGATGCTTTTAGAAGCAGGAAGTGGACATACTGCGGGGCCACTTGGCATGGCTGATATTTTTACTTTACTTTATTTTCATACATTAAAACATAATCCTAAAAATCCAAATTGGGAAGAAAGGGACAGATTAGTACTTTCAAATGGACACATTGCTCCAGTCTTATACGCGACTATGGCACATAGTGGATATTTTCCTATAGAAGAATTAAAAACTTTACGAAAGTTTGGCTCTCGTTTGCAAGGTCACCCTCATAGGGAATTTATGCCTTGGCTTGAAAATAGTTCAGGCCCACTTGGTTCTGGGCTTTCACAAGCGGTGGGTATGGCCTTAGCACTCAGAATAGATGAAGGAATAAGTAGTGAAAAGACTGTATTTGTATTGCTTTCTGATGGTGAACATGATGAAGGAAATCTTTGGGAAGCTATACTTTTGGCAAGTAAAGAAAAATTAAATAATATAATCGCAATAGTTGACCGCAACAATATTCAAATAGATGGTTATACAGAAGATATTTTACCACTTGGAGATTTAACTGTCAAGTATGAAGCATTTGGTTGGCATACACAAGAGGTAAACGGTCATAGTTTTGAAGAAGTAAATAATGCGATAGAAAGAGCAAAAGCAGTTTTTGAAAAGCCATCTGTAATTATTGCTCGGACAATTCCAGGAAAAGGTGTTAAAGAATTTGAGAGAGATTATAATTGGCACGGAAAAATACCAAATAAAGAAGAAGCAAAAATGGCATTGAAAGAACTTCGCACATTGGGCGGGAAGATTAAAAGTGAACATCAATAGTAATTAATTACTGTGGACTAGTTGCTAGAATTTAGAACCTAATTTATGTTAAATCCAAAATTAAAATTAAATCCAAAATTGTTTAATACTGACGTAGAAGAGGTGCCAATACGAAAAGGTTTTGGGCAAGGTCTTGTAATATCAGGAGAGCAAAATAAAAATGTAGTAGCACTTTGCGCTGATCTTACAGAGAGTACACAAATGCATTTATTTAAAGAAAAGTTTCCGGAAAGATTTATTGAAGTCGGTGTAGCAGAGCAAAATCTTGTAACTGTTGCATCTGGAATGTCTGCGGTGGGTAAAATTCCTTTTTGTTCTTCTTACGCGATGTTTTCACCTGGTAGAAATTGGGAACAAATTAGAACTACTATTGCATATAACGATAGAAAGGTGGTAATAGTAGGTTCGCATGCGGGTATTTCAGTTGGACCAGATGGAGGGACACATCAAGCAATAGAAGATATAGCACTTATGAGAGTAATATCAAATATGAATGTTATTTCTCCTTGTGATGCTATTGAAGCGAAGAAAGCTACTATTGCATTAGCAAAAAATTTTACATCGGATGAAAAAAGACCGGCATATTTGCGACTTGTTCGCGAAAAAACTTCTATAATCACTACAGAAGAAACACCTTTCGAAATTGGAAAAGCACAGATTTTTTGGATGCCAGATATAGGACTTGCGCAAGTCGGAATTATTGTAACAGGAGCACTTACACACAGGGCATTACTTGCCGCAAAAGAATTAGAAAATGAAAAAAATATAAAAATAAAAGTTATGAATTTATCTTCTATAAAACCCATAGATGTCGAGACAATTGTCGCATTAGCGAAAGAGACCAAAGCGATAGTTACTGTAGAAGAACATCAGACTATGGGGGGAATGGGTTCTGCTGTAGCAGAAGTACTCGTAGAAAATTATCCTGTACCAATAGAGTTTATAGGCATTAAAGATAAATTTGGTCAATCTGGCACCCCTGATGAGCTCATAGAACATTACGGTATGGGCAAAGAAGCTATTAAAGAAGCAGTCTTAAAAGTTTTGAAAAGAAAAAATTAACATTACATTTTTAGACGATCGTCTAAAAGTGTAATGTTTTTAATTGCCTAATTTTGATGATTGTTTTTATTCTCGTATTAATTTATCTTTTTTACTTTATAAACCTCCGGTGCGCTTTTAAGATAGTTTTCTAATTTTTCTCGAGAAAGAAGGCCGGCCTGCGCGCCGATTTGTTGAACTACAGACATAGAGTTTATTGGTCCCCAAGCGAGAGCTTCGGGTATGGTTTTACCCAATGCAAGAGCGATGGTGAATGTAGAAGAAAAAGCATCCCCAGCACCAGTGCGATCAATTGGTGTAGCAATATCAGGATACATTGGTATATACCAAATATTACTTTTATTTTCTCTTGCATCTAATGCATATGCTCCATTTGGACCATCTGAAATACATACTATTTTTGGACCAAGTTTATGGAGTTTTTCTAACAATATTTTTATATCTTTATTTTGCCCGCCTGCATCGTTATGCGAAGCATTTCGGGCAGGAATATTTAATATTTTTTCTGCTTCTTCTAAATTACAAAAAAAGACCTCTGTTTGTGAATAAATATTTTTTAATTTTTCTGTCCCAAATTTTATTTGAAATGTACCTGGTTGAAAAGCTAATTTTACTTCAGGATGTTTTTGTAAATAATTTAATATTTCATTATGAAAAGAGAGAGAATCTTCTCCCATTGAACTTAAATAAATCCAAGTAGGAGCTCTCAACTCGATCGCTTCTTTTGTGTCAAGCCACTCACGATTATATTCTTGATGTTTTATTAAAATAGTCCTATCAACATCATACAAAAGTACGAAATGATAATTTGTAAATTTATTTTTTTCTATTTTTACAAAAGTTGTGTCAATAGTTTCATTTTTTAAAACAGCCAAACAATCTTTTCCATTTTGATCGTCTCCAATATTTGTCATAAGAGCAGTTTCTAATCCAAGTCGTGCAGCACAGACAGAAGCATTGGGGGCATTTCCAACAGCTGGCACAATTGTGACAGATTCATAAGGTATCTTATCTCCAAAGGGAACACACAACTCACATGCATCAGTGTCTATTTTGCAATGAATATGAGCATCTTTTAATTTTATAAAAGCGTCTACCACAATATCTCCAATCGCTAAAAAATCTATTTTATTATTTTTATCCATATGTTAATATTATAACATGAAAAAAATAATTCTAGTTTTGGTAAGTTTTATTTTTTTGAGTGGGTTTAGATTAGCTAATGCTGAAGTGATTATAAATGAA